>NZ_JBFBAM010000007.1:0-265099 GCF_040682195.1 Kutzneria sp. NPDC051319
GGCGATCTCGCGCAGTGACACCCCGGGTTGGCGGACCCGGTCGGCGATCACGATCCGCTCGTCCAGACTCAGGTAGCGGGTGGAGATCGTCACCGGCTGCGCCGGTGGCGGTGTCGTGGCGGCGGCTTTCGCCGCGGCCTGCCAGTACTTCGCGGTGCGGTAGTTGATCCCGACCCGCCGGGCGGCTTCCCGGCTGCCCACACCCTGGTCCATCAGCGCAAAGTAAGCCGCGCGTTCTTCTTCCAGGCGTAGGCCACGCCGGGCCGGGTCCC
The DNA here is from genome assembly GCF_040682195.1 of Kutzneria sp. NPDC051319. Classification (NCBI taxonomy): domain Bacteria; kingdom Bacillati; phylum Actinomycetota; class Actinomycetes; order Pseudonocardiales; family Pseudonocardiaceae; genus Kutzneria; species Kutzneria sp. NPDC051319. The sequence goes on from NZ_JBFBAM010000007.1 coordinate 273, forward strand.
GGGTCATGCCCTCGGGGATCCGGTCACGGTGTCGTCTGGTCATCGTTGCGTCTCCTGATCACTCAGGTGTTGCAACGACCGCTAGAAACCACCAACCCAGGGGGGCGACCCCAAGCCCATTCTACCTGCGTAAACGCCGGATGATCTTGAAACGGGGGTGGCTGTGGACAACTCGGGGGTTGTCCACAGGTGGGGTCAGTGCTCACCCGGGAGGGCGAAGAGGCCGGAGTCGGTCTGCTCGATGAGGCCGTCGACGAGGAGGGAGTCGAGGCAGCGGTCGCGCTGGGAGGAGTCGGACCAAGCGGCGTCGAGGAGGGGGCGGGCGACGGGGCCGGGGGAGCCGCGGAGGACGTCGAGAAGGCGGCCGCGGACCTGGCGGTCGGTGCCGGCGAACTTCTGGACGGCCTTGGCCGGGCCGTTGTAGGCGGGCCGGCCGGCGAGCTGCCAGGCGCAGGTGTCGAAGACGGGGCAGTCGGCGCAGCGGGGGGCACGGGCGGTGCAGACGAGGGCGCCGAGCTCCATGAGGGCGGCGGAGTAGCGAGCGGCGACGGAGTCGACGGACGGCAGCAAGGCGGCGACGTCGGCCATGTCGCGGGTGGTGGAGGGGGGACCGGCATCGCCGGCGCCATGGACGGCACGGGCGACGACACGGCGGACGTTGGTGTCGACGACGGGACAACGCTGCCCGTAGGCGAAGGCGGCGACGGCACGGGCTGTGTAGGCGCCGATGCCGGGCAGGGCCAGGAGGGTGTCGACGTCGGACGGCACGACATCGTTGTGCTGCAAGGCGATGGCGGAGGCGGCCTCGTGCAGGCGTAGGGCCCGGCGCGGATATCCGAGCTTGCCCCACGCCCGCACGACATCGCCCTGGCTGGCGGCGGCCAGCGCCGAGGGCACGGGCCAGCGCGCCATCCACTCGTGCCAGATGGGCTCGACCCGGGCAACGGGGGTCTGCTGGAGCATGATCTCGCTGACCAGCACGCCCCAGGCGGTGCACTCGGGCCGCCGCCACGGCAGATCCCGCGCGGTCCGGTCGAACCAGCTCAGCAGTGTGTCGGCGGCAAGCATCGCCCCCGATTATCCCTGGCCGGGTGACAACACCTCGTGCAGGGCACCGTTGTGCACGTCGTAGACGAAGCCGCGGATGTTGTCGGTGTACGGCAGGAAGGCGCTGTGCCGCAGCCGGGCCATGGAGGTCCGCACGCTGTCCTTGACCTCACGGAAGGCCTCGACGGCCCAGGTCGGGCGCAGACCGGTGTCGGCCTCCAGCTCGTCCTTGAACTCCTCGTCGGTGGTCATCGACAGCCCGCACGAGGTGTGCTGGACGACCATGATCTCCCGCGTGCCGAGCTTGCGCTGGCTCAGCGCCAGCGACCGGATCACGTCGTCGGTCACCACACCGCCGCCGTTGCGCAGCACGTGCGCCTCGCCCTGTTGCAGGCCGAAGATCTCGAACACCCGGATACGGGCGTCCATGCACGTGAGCACGGCGATGTGCATGGATGGACTGGCCGAGGACCGGTCGCCGCGGGTCCGGTCGACCAGTGCGGCATTGCGGTCGAGCAACTCGTCGATGGCGGTCATGTCGCACCTCCCTGTGTCTACGTCTATGGCACCTGGTCGGGTGACCTCTGACAAGGGGTCTTGAGCAAGGACACAACCGGATTGGGTGACCGCCACAATCCCTGGCCGACGGTGTCGGCGGCGTTACCGTCGGTGCATGATCGAGCCATCCGGTCCGCTCGAACCGTCGGTGTACTGGCGCCGCCGGGTGATCGCGCTGGTCTGCTCGGTCCTGGTGGTCGTGCTGCTCGCGGTGGTCATCTCAAGCCTGCTCGGCCGCGGCTCGCAGGCCGACCCGCAGGGCGTGGCCAACAAGCAGGGCGTGGTCCCCACCTCCAGCAAGCGGCTCACGTCCTCGCCACCGACCAGTGGCACGATCGCGGCGGCCGGGGCGTCCTCGTCGTCATCGGCCTCGCCCGTGCCGACGCCGACCACCACGACGGGCCCGCCGCCACCGCCGCCTCCGCCGGGCCCGTGCCCGGACACGTCCGTCACGGTCGAGGGCCGAATCGCGCAGGCCGCCTACCGCGTCGGCCAAGCGCCGCTGCTCACGCTGGTGGTCACCAACTCCGGGCCGGTCGCGTGCAAGCGGGACGTCACCCGGCAGCTGCGAGAGCTGATCGTGCTGACGGCCGACGGCAACACCCGGCTGTGGTCCAGCTCCGACTGCTACTACCAGCAGCCCGCCGACGTCCGACTGCTCCAGCCCGGCGAGCAGGCCACCTTCAGCATCGCCTGGGCCGGCCGCACCTCGTCGCCGAACTGCGCGCCGAGCGGGGCGCTGCTGCCGGTCGGCGATTACGTGGTGGTCGGAAAGCTGGGAAACCTCACGAGTAAGCCGACGCCGTTCAAGCTCACCTGATTAACCCGAAGGTGTAACGGCCAGAGCGGTAATTCCCAACGTCAATCCAGTACGGTGTGGATCCACGGGAAGTCGTTCGAGAGGATCCGTTTCCGGTGTTGGACGAGCAGGCAGAGGTGGCAGACCGTTTCCGGTCGCTGCTGCTGCGTGCGCTCGTCCTGATCGGCGGCGTGCTCGCCGGCACCGCGCTGGCCTGGCTGCTCTCCTCGGCGACGGCTTCGGCCGCCGAGCCGACCCCGGTCTCCACCCTGTTGTCCACGGCCGGCGACGTCGTCGACACCTCCGTCGAGCACACGGCCCTCATCGGGCAGGACGCCCGGCTGGCCGCGCAGGCGCTGCCGGCGGCCGCGCCCTCGGTGCCGGCCATCGACGTTCCGGTGCCGCACCTGGTCGCCCCGGTGATTCTGGTCGAGCAGCGGCTCGGCGAGTTCGCCGGTTCGCGTTCCGATGAGCCGGTCGCCGGCGAGGTCGTGACCAGGACCTATGTTCCGGTTCACGCCGTGTCGGCCGCCGAGGCGGCCGAATCGGTCCCGGTTGTCAGCCGGGCCGAGCGCCCGACCGAGATGGTCGCGGCGCACCCGCAGGCCGGCCTGAGCGCGCCGGTCAGCCCCCTTCGTCCGGACGGCACGCCCAAGTCCGAGGTTCTGCCGTTCGGGGCTCTGCCCGGCGGCGCCTGCGGCCACGACGGCCCGACCGGCAGCGGCAGCGGCATGGCCCTGCACGACGGATCCTCCGTCGTGCCCGCGGCCGCTCCCGTCCTGTTCACGAGCGCGTCTTCGCGCTGCGTGCCGATGACCGCGCGACGTCAGCCCGGCATCACCCCCGACTGATTCACCTCTCCCGACCGATTCGCCGCGCCCGGCGACCGGTCAGCAGTCCATTTTTTCTTCACTCCCCCTTTATTGGGTGATCCCTGCCCCGAATCGGTTTTTCGAGGGATCACCCGCCTTCTCCCGTGACCCGGGAAATCAACAAGGAGAACATTCCCCATGCGTACCTGGATGAGGCGCGGAATTCCGGTGGCTCTGCTCGCCGGCAGCGTGCTGGCCATGAGCGCCGGCAATGCCGCCGCCGCGCCCGTCTCGACCCCCGACCCGACCGGCGCCGCGGACACCGTGCTGCGGCTGGCCGACCTGATCGGCCACAAGGGCCTGCCCCCACTGCCCGACACCTCGCAGATCGAGCTTCCGACGGCCCCGATCGGCCAGTCGCAGCGCGACCTTCCGAGCGGCCTCGGCGACGGCGGCCTGTCCCTGAGCAACGTGCAGCTCAACGGCCAGGACCTGGCCCACCCGGGCCTGCCCGGCCTGTCGGCGCTGCCCGGCCTCGGCGACCAGCAGCGGGCCATCGACCCCAGCCACGCCATGATCTCCGGCCTGCCGCAGCTCCAGATGCTGCCCAAGGTGCCGGGTGTGGGCTCGGGCCTGCCGATCGCGCTGGTGCCGAACCTGACCACCTCGCGCTCGCTGCCCAACTTCACCTACAGCGGCGTGGTGCCGACCGGTGGGCTGCACAACCTGGCCCAGGTGCCGGACGTGTCCAACCTGGCCAGCCTGACCCAGGCCGAGGGCCCGATCGCGCTGCCGAGCCTGCCCGCCATGGGCGACGACCAGCGTTCGCTGCCGGGCACCGACCTGCTGGGCGCCCTGCCCGTGGGCGGCCTGCTGGGCGGCGTCGCCGCCGAGCGTGACCTGCCGGGTCTGCCCAAGCTGCCGCTGAACCTGCCGGGCGTGCCGGTCGGTCGTTCGCTGCCGGGTCTGAGCCTGCTGTCGGCGCTGCCGGTGAACGGTCTGCTGGGTGGCCAGCAGCGCGACCTGCCCGGTCTGAGCCTGCTGTCGGCGCTGCCGATCAGTGGCCTGCTGGGTGGCGGCCTGCCGGTCGGTCGTGAGCTGCCGGGTCTGAGCCTGCTGTCCGTGCTGCCGGTCAACGGTCTGCTGGGTGGCGGTCTTCCGGTCGGTCGTTCGCTGCCGGGTATGGACCTGGTCGGCACGCTGCCCGTGGGTGGCCTGCTGGGTGGCACGCAGCGCGACCTGCCGGGTTTGAGCCTGCTGTCGGCGTTGCCGATCAGTGGCCTGCTGGGCGGTGGCCTGCCGGTCGGTCGTTCGCTGCCGGGCACGGATCTGCTGTCCGCGCTGCCGGTCAACGGCCTGCTGGGTGTTGCTGGTACCGAGCGCGACCTGCCGGGCCCGAGCCTGCTGTCGGCGCTGCCGATCAGTGGCCTGCTGGGTGGCGGCCTGCCGGTCGGTCGTGAGCTGCCGGGTCTGAACCTGCTGTCCGCGCTGCCGGTGGGTGGCCTGCTGGGTGGCGTCGCCGCCGAGCGTGAGCTGCCGGGCCTGCCGGCCCTCCCCGCCCTGCCGCTGCTGGGTGGCACGCAGCGCGCGCTGCCGCTGCCGGGTCTGGAGTCCCTGGGCATGATCACGGGCCTGATCGCCAGCACCCCGCTCGCCGGCCTGCTGTCCAGCACGCCGCTGGGCTCCGTCGCCGGCCGTGAGCTGCCGGGCATCCCGGCCCTGCCGGTGCACCTGCCGCTGGTCGGCGGCACGCAGCGCGACCTGCCGGTCCTCGGCTCCGCCCTGCCGAAGCTGCCCCTGGGCCTGCCGGCCGTTCCCGGCGCCACGCTGAGCGGCATCCACGGCGTCCCGGCCCTCGGCCCGGGCTTCACCACCACCATGCCGGCCGACGACTCCGCCCGCACCATCGTGCCGGGCGTTCCCAACACGGCGGACGTTCTGGGTGGCGTGCTCGGTCACGCGCCGCGCCTGCCGATCAGCGGCATCTGAGCCGTAATCACACAGAAAACGGCCCCCGCCTTCCGCGCGAAGGTGGGGGCCGTTTCTACGCGCACATCACGGGCCGAACCAGCGCTCCTCGGTGATGCGAGGCGGCGCGGAGGTGGTGCCGATGACCAGCTCGGTGGACAAGGTCACGGTCCGCGGCCGGTTGTGGTCGGCCGCGTTGACCAGCAGCTTGCCGGCGGCGCGGCCCTTCTCCATCACGGGCTGGCGCACGGTGGTGAGCCCGGCCCGCTCGCTCTCGGTGATGCCGTCGAAGCCGGTGATGGTGAGGTCCTGCGGCACGCGCAGACCCCGCCGGCGAGCCTCGCCCAGTGCGCCGAGGGCCAAGATGTCCGAGGTGCAGATCAACGCCGTGACCTGGGGGTCCCGGTCCAGCAGCTGGGCCGCGGCGGAGGCGCCGGAGGCGATGCTGTGGTCGAAGCGCTCGACAACGGGAATGGACGTCCAGTCCACATTGGCCGAGGTGAAGGCCGTGGCAAGCGCCTCCAGCCGCGCCCGCTGCACGTGGAAGTGGGCGGTGTGCTGGCGGTCGACGTTGACGAAGCCGTCGTTGCGGTCCCGCGCCAACCGCATGCAGATCACGCCGACCCGGCGGTGGCCCAGCTCGATGAGGTGGCTGGCGATCTGGGTGATCGCGGCCCGGTCGTCGATGCCGACCCGGTCCACGGTGTCCAGCTCGGGCTGGTCGCAGACCACGGTGGGCACCGGCCGCTCCAACACGGCCGCCAGGTGCGGGTCGTCGTCGGGCACCGAATACACCACGAAGCCGTCGACGCCGGCCCGGTGCACCGCGGCCACGTCCTCACGTTCGGGATTGGCCGGCACCAGCAGCAGGCCCTGGCTGGCGTCCTCGCACGCGAGCGCGAGACCCTCCAGGAAACCGACCGCGGCCGGGTCACGGAACGCGTAGGACAAGTTCTCGGTCAGCAGCAGCCCCACCGCGCCCGCCTTGCGGGTCCGCAGCGACCTCGCGACCGGGTCCGGACCGGGATAGCCCAGCCTTCGTGCCGTCTCCAACACCCGCCGGCGCAGCTCAGGCGAGAGCTGGTCGGGCCGGTTGTATGCGTTGGACACCGTTGTCCGCGAAACGCCCAGCTCAGCGGCAAGAGATGCCAACGTCGCCGGCCGTCGCACATGCATTGACCGCGCCATGGAGTGACCGTAACGGTCAAGAACCAATTCGTGAAGCCGGCGGCACCCGTGTCCCCCTGAAGCACTATCCCGGCATGTCAACAGGTCTTTCGCGTTAAGTCAGCTTGGTGTAGACCAATTCACACCCTCGGAATCGGTCCTGTCGACTCCCTGACCACCAGTTTGGGCCGAAACAGGCGGGTGTGCGAGGCCGCCGTCTCCCGTCGGGAATCGGGCTCCAATCGCTGGACGAGCTCGTCCACGGCTGCGGCCGACATCTCACTGATGGGCTGCGCCACAGTTGTCAGCGCGGGGGTGCAGTGTCGGGCGAACGGGATGTCGTCGAAGCCGACCACGGAGAGTTGCGCCGGCACGCGAAGGCCCCGCCGCGCGGCCTCCCGCAGCGCCCCAATCGCCATCTGGTCCGACGAGCAGATCACCGCCGTCGGCGCGACCGTGTCGAGCAGGTGCCCCAGCGCGGCGGCCCCGCCGGAGGGTTCGAACGGGCCGTGGGCGACGAGCTCGGCCGGCGCGGGATGGCCGTTCTCCTCCAACGCCGCGGCCCAGCCGGCGCGCTTGAGTCGTGACGGCAGAGCTCGGGCGGGTCCGCTGACAAAGCCGATCCTGGTGTGTCCCAGCGCGATCAGGTGCGAGGTCGCGAGGTAGCCGGCCAGCTGCTCGTCCACGCCGATGTCGGCGACGTCCAGGGCCGGAGTGGCGCCGTTGATGAACACCATGCGCACGCCGTCGGCGACGAGGCGGGTGTAGTAGCCGGCCTCCGGCGCCTCGCCCGGTGGGGCGTTGGTGATGGCCGGCGACACGAAGATCATCCCCTCCACGCCGCGGGCCAGCACCATGCGCACGTACTCCTCCTCGCGCAGGCCGGCCGACCGCGTGTTGCACAGCAGGGAGGAGTAGCCGGCGGCGGTGGCCCTGGTCTCCAACGCCTCGGCGAACGCCGGGAACACCGGGTTGGACAGCTCCGGCAGCAGCAGGCCGATCACGCCGGTGCGCTGCAACGCCCCCAGGCCGCGCGGCGAGTACGGCAGGTCCGAGAGGGCGGCCAGCACCCGTTGCCGGGTGTCCTCGTTCACGCCGGCCCGACGGTTGAGGACCCGGCTCACGGTGGAGACGCTGACGCCCGCGATCTTCGCGATCTCGGCCAGACCGGGCACCCGCGCCCTCCTCGGTATCGGAATGTCGGGGGAAGCCTGCCCGGGGCGGAAAGCTTTTGCAACGACCGCGCCCGGTCACTGGGCCATTACGGTGCGGTTACGGCCGTTGTCTTGCCCGGCCTTCGGTCACACCGGTGAAATCCGCGGCAAAACTTTGCAGGGTAAGCAACGGGGAACGGACGGTTACCATGCGACGCACTGCTCTCGTGATCGCCGGAGCGCTGTTACTCACGGCCTGTGGCGGCGGAGGCGGCGCCACTGGCGCGGACTCCGGCAAGGTCGTCTTCTGGGACACCAGCGGACCCAATGAGCATCCCGTGTTCGACCAGGTGGCCAAGGGCTGCGCGACCAAGGGCGGCTACACCGTCGACGTGCAGCAGGTGTCCTTCGACCAGGCGCTGGCCAACTACAAGACGGCCGCGCAGGGCGGGCAGGGCCCGGACGTGCTGCGTTCGGACGTGGGCTGGGTGGCCCAGCTGGCCCAGAACGGACTGATCACCGACCTGTCCGACAGCGACGCGGCCAAGGACACCTCCGACTTCCTCGACGGGCCGCTGGGATCGACCAAGTACAACGGGAAGACCTACGCCGTTCCGCAGGTCACCGACACGCTTGCCTTGCTGTACAACAAGAAGATGCTGGCCGACGCGGGCGTGCAGCCGCCGGCCACCTGGGACGAGCTCAAGGCCGACGCGCCGAAACTGGGCGGGGCCAACGCGATCTTCCTCAACAACGACGCCTACTACGCGCTGCCCTTCATCTACGGCGCCGGCGGCGACCTGCTCGACGTGCAGAACAAGAAGATCGTCGTGAACTCGCCGCAGAACGTCCAGGCGCTGCAGACCGCCAAGGGCCTGCTGGACGCCAAGGCCGCGACCACGGCCCTGGACCAGGCCAACTCGTACAGCAACATGAAGGCGGCGTTCTCCGCCGGCCAGGTCGCGATGGAGATCGACGGCCCGTGGACGGTGGTCGACCTGCTCAAGGGCGACGCGTTCAAGGACCCGGCCAACCTCGGCGTCGCGGTGCTGCCGGGCGTCACCGCGGGCAAGGGCAGCGGACCCATCGGCGGGCACGATTACGTTGTGCGCCAAGGAACCAAGGCCAAGGCGTCCTCGGCGAAGTTCATCCAGTGCATGAGCTCGACCGAGTCGCAGGTGTCCATCTCCAAGCAGCTCGGCCTGCTGCCCACGCGCAAGTCGGCCTACGACAGCCCGGACGTGAAGTCGCAGCCGAACGTGACGGCCTTCGAGCCGGCGATCAAGCAGGCGCACGCCCGGCCGTGGGTGGCCGCGGGCGCGCAGCTGTTCGACCAGCTCAAGATCGACTACGCCTACGTGCTGTCCGGGCAGAAGGACGCCAGGACGGCGCTGGACGAGGTGGCCAAGGCCTACAAGGACCAGGTCGTCACCGACTACTCGGTGAACTGACGTGCGCCGCTCGATCGAACGGCACTGGTACGCCTACGCGATGGTCGCCCCGGTCGTGGTGGTCCTCGCGGTGCTGGTGCTGTACCCGCTGGCCCAAGGCGTCTGGTTCACCCTCACCGACATCAACGAGTCCACCATCGCCAACCCGGTGCTCGACCGTCCGGCGACCTACTCCTTCGTCGGGCTGCGCAACTACCTGAACGTGCTGTCCGGCGATCCCAGCTTCGGCTCGTTCTGGTCCACGTTGCTGCGCACCATCATCTGGACCGGATCCTGCGTCGTGCTCACCTACGGCGTCGGCCTCGGCCTGGCGCTGCTGCTCAACCGGCCGATGCGGGCCCGCGCGCTGTACCGGGTGCTGCTGATCCTGCCGTGGGCGGTGCCGGTGTTCATCAGCGCGTTCGCCTGGAAGTTCATGTTCAACAGCCAGTTCGGCGTGATCAACCAGGTGCTCGGGGCGCTCGGGCTCGGGCAGCCGGTGTGGCTGGGGCAGACCGATCTCGCGCTGGTCGCGGTGGTCATCGTCAACGTCTGGGTCGGCGTGCCGTTCATGATGCTGGCGCTGCTCGGCGGCCTCCAGTCCATTCCGGCCGACCTGTACGAGGCGGCCGAGGTGGACGGCGCGACGCCGTGGCAGCGGTTCCGGGACATCACGCTGCCCGGGCTGCGCTCGGTGTCCAGCACCGTGGTGCTGCTCGGCATCATCTGGACCTTCAACATGTTCCCGGTGATCTACCTGGTGACGGGTCCGGCGGCCAACCCGAACACCCGGATCCTGGTCACCTACGCGTTCGAGCGCTTCTTCTCCGGCGCCTCCCGGGACTACGCGGTGGCGTCCACCTATGGCGTGCTGATCCTCTCCGTGCTGTTGGTGTTCGCGGCCTTCTACCGGCGGGCGCTGCGTCGTCAGGAGGCGTTCGCGTGACCATCGAATCCCTCCCGATCCAGGTTCAGACGGCCCGGGTTTCCCTGCGGAGCAAGCGATCCATGGGACGAAGCGTGGCGCTGCACGCGACGCTGACCGTGGCGTCGCTGATCGCCGTGTTCCCGGTGTTCTGGGTGCTGGTGACGTCGTTCAAGCCGGACGCGCGGGCCGTCGCGCCGACGATCCGGCTGTTCGACGAGTCGTCGTTGGCCAACTATCGCGACGTGCTTTCCGGGCAGCAGGGCGACTTCCTGGCCTGGGTGCTGAACTCCGTGGAGATCGCGCTGCTGACCACCCTGATCGCGGTGTTCCTGTCGGCCACCACCGGCTACGCCGTCAGCCGCTTTCGCTTTCCCGGCAGCCGAAAGCTGTTGCTGTCCTTCCTGATCGCGCAGATGTTCCCGTTCGCGGTGTTGATCGTGCCGCTGTTCAACGTGTTGCTGTCGCTGGGACTGCAGGGCACCGGCATCGGACTGGTGCTCGTCTACTGCACGACCTCGGTGCCGTTCTGCACGTACATGCTCAAGGGCTACTTCGACACCATTCCGACCGACATCGACGAGTCGGGCCGGGTCGACGGGCTGTCCCCGTTCGGCGTCTTCTGGCGGCTGGTGCTGCCGCTGGCCCGGCCGGGGCTGGCCGTCACGGCGTTCTACGCGTTCCTCACGGCCTGGGGCGAGGTGGCCTTCGCGTCGGCGTTCCTGAGCGCTTCGGACGAGTCCAAGACGCTGGCGGTCGGGCTCCAGGTGTTCGTGCAACAGAACCGCGTCGAATGGGGCCATTTGGCCGCCGCGTCGATACTGGTGTCGATACCGGCGGTCGCGGTGTTCTACCTGGTACAGCGTTTCCTCGTGACGGGGCTGGCCGCGGGCGCGGTCAAGGGGTGACGATTCAGAAACGGTGGGTAGTCGGTGTACGCCGAGGGGCTGACGGATGCGCTTTCTCGGGTTACTTTGTCGTCACACGTTTCGCAGTGAAAGGGACCACACATGGCCGAGGTCGCCTACGTCAGTGCCTCCCGGGTGTTCGCCGGGAACCCGCCGGTGCGCGCGGTCGACCAGCTGGAACTCGATGTCGCTGACGGTGAGTTCCTGGTGCTGGTCGGGCCGTCCGGCTCGGGCAAGTCCACCGCCCTGCGCATGCTCGCCGGTCTGGAGGACGTTGACGAGGGCGCCATCAAGATCGGCGGCAAGGACGTCACCAACGTGCCGCCGAAGGGCCGCGACATCGCCATGGTGTTCCAGTCCTACGCGCTGTACCCGCACATGACGGTCGCCGAGAACATGGGCTTCGCGCTCAAGCTGCGCGGCACGTCCAAGCAGGAGATCAAGGACAAGGTCGCCGAGGCGGCCAAGATGCTGGACCTGACCAAGTACCTCGACCGGAAGCCGAAGGCGCTTTCCGGTGGTCAGCGGCAGCGCGTCGCCATGGGCCGCGCCATCGTGCGCGAGCCCAGCGTCTTCCTGATGGACGAGCCGCTGTCCAACCTGGACGCCAAGCTCCGCGTCGAGACCCGGGCCAACATCGCCGCCCTGCAGCAGCGGCTCGGCACGACCACGATCTACGTCACGCACGACCAGGTCGAGGCCATGACCATGGGCGACCGGGTGGCCGTGCTCAAGGACGGCCTGCTCCAGCAGTGCGCCTCCCCGCGTGAGCTGTACGACCGTCCGGCCAACGCGTTCGTGGCCGGCTTCATCGGCTCGCCGGCGATGAACCTGAAGACGGTTCCGCTGACGGCCGAGGGCGCCCTGCTCGACGGTCTGACCGTGCCGCTGACCCGGTCCGCGCTGGACAAGGCGTCGACCGAGGGCCTCAAGGAGGTCACCTTCGGCGTCCGTCCCGAGACGTTGCGCCTGGCCGGCGCCGACGAGGAGGGCATGGAGCTGACGGTCGAGCTCGTCGAGGAGCTCGGCGCCGACGCGTACGTCTACGGCTCGGTGCGCATCGGCGGTGTGCCGGAGCGCTTCATCGTCCGCGTCGACGGCCGCACGCCGCCGGCCTTCGGCCAGAACGTCAAGGTCGCCGTGCGCGACACCAGCGAGGTGCACCTGTTCCACCCGGAGAGCGGCGCCCGCCTGGAAGTCTGAAAGTTTCACTGCCGTGTGGGGCCCGCCCGGGTTGTCGGGGCGGGCCCCACACGTGTGCCGGACAACCGGTGGGCGGGGCTCGTCGTCTGACCTGATATGCGCACCCTCTACCGGGACGGCTTCGACTACCTCACGTCGAGGCCCGACGTCACCGCGGCCCTGCTGCTCGGCGGCCTCGTCCTCGGGGCGTTGGCGCTGCTCGCCGCTCACCTGTTCCGCTGGGGCAGGACTGCCTCGGCGCTGGCCGGCGTGAGCCTGGCCCTGGCGCTGTCGGTGACCCTGGTCCGCCCGTACTGGGGTGAGGTCCGGCTCGGCGACCCGCTCCAGGCCTGTGTTCCTGGCCACTTTTCCGTCTCGGCCGGTGGGGCGCTGCTGAACTTCGTGATGCTGATGCCGCTGGGCTTCTTCGGGGTGCTGGCCACCAAGCGGCCGCTGCTGGTGGCCATGGGCTGCGTGTCCGTGAGCGCCGGCATCGAGATCACCCAGGCGCTGTTCGAGCTGGGCGTCTGCGACGGCCAGGACTTCATGAACAACAGCGTCGGCGGGGTGCTGGCCGCGCTGGCCGCGTGGGTGCTCCTGCTGGTGTTGGGCCGCGGCAAGCACCAGGTGCGTCGGCAGCAGCCCCCGAGCGGTCCGAACCGGCCGGTCGGGCCCGGGTGGCTCGCCGGCTCCACCAGCGGGCCCGTGCACTCGGATCGCTGGCGGGCCGATGGCCCCACCGTGCCGGTCCAGGTCGCGCCCGACCATGAGACCGTGCCGCTGCGGCAGCGTCGGGAGACCGTGGCCACGGGGGCCTGGCGCAGGCGGTAACCGCCCGACTGCGGCGAAGAACACACCTCACGGCACCGGCAGGTCTCCGACCTGCCGGTTCTTTGGTTCAGACCACGAGAACCACCCGTCCAGGTGATAACGATTTTCACTCCAACGAGGAAGTTGATCACTCTTCTCGCTTAGGCTCCACTCGACAACGGTTTCCATTACACGATCTTTCACGCGGTCGAGGGGTGTGCTGATGACGGTCCGTTCCCGATGGGCAGGTGTGGCCGTGCTGGCCATGGCGGCGCTGACCGCCGCGGCGTGCGGCAGCGGCGCGGCCGCCCCGGCCGACGGCAAGATCAAGGTCGTCGCCTCCACCGACGTGTGGGGCAGCGTGGTCAAGGCCGTCGGCGGCGACGCCGTGAACGTCACCTCGATCATCGACGACCCCACCAAGGACCCGCACGACTACGAGATCAAGCCGACCGACACCGCCGCCGTGGCCGGCGCGCAGTTGTTGGTGTCCAACGGAATTGGCTACGACGACTTCTTCGCCAAGACCGTCTCGACCGTGGGCGCGGGCAAGCCGAGCGTGGTGGCCTTCGACGTCTCCGGCAAGCAGAAAGCCGCTGACACCAACGAACACGTCTTCTACGACCTGCCGACCGTGAAGAAGGTGGCCGACAAGGTCGCCGAGGACCTCGGCGGCATCGACGCGTCCAGGAAGGCCGCGTTCGACGCCAACGCCAAGGCGTTCGACGCCAAGCTCGACGACGTGCTCGCCCAGATCGCGAAGATCCCGGCCGGCAGGAAGGTCGTGGTGACCGAGCCCGTCGCCAACTACCTGCTGACCGCCGGCAACGTCGCCGACGCGACGCCCAAGCAGTTCGAGGAGGCGGTCGAGGCCGGCACCGACATCCCGGTCGCCGCCGTCGCCGCCACCAACGCCCTGATCCAGAACCGCCAGGTCGACGCCCTGGTCAACAACGCCCAGACCGAGACCGACCTGACCAACCAGCTCAAGGCCAAGGCCGCGACGGCCGGCATCCCCCTCGTGGACGTGACCGAGACGCTGCCCGCCGGGACGACCGACTACGTTGGTTGGATCGGCAAGGAGGTAGACGCCCTATCGAAAGCGCTCGCGAAGCAGTGACGACTGACGCGCTCGTCCACGCCGCCCCGGTCCCAGCGCCGGCGGCGGCGCTGCGCATGCGCGGGGCCCGGCTCAACTACGGCAGCCGCGTCCTGTGGGACGGCCTGGACCTGGACATCAGGCCGGGCGAGTTCCTGGCCGTGCTCGGCCCCAACGGCTCCGGCAAGACCAGCATGCTGCGGGTCCTGCTGGGCCAGCAGCCGCTGTCGGCCGGCGAGGTGGCCATCGCCGGCAGCGCGCCCGGCAAGGCCAATCACAAGATCGGCTACATCCCGCAGCAGCGGTCCATCGACCCCAACCTCACCCTGCGCGGCCGCGACCTCGTCGGCCTCGGCCTCGACGGGCATCGCTGGGGCCTCGGCCTGCGCGGCCGGGCCGAGCGCCGCCGCCGGGTGGAGGCCGCCCTGGCCGAGGTCGGCGCCAGCGACTACGCGGATCACCCGGTCGGGCTGCTCTCCGGCGGTGAGCAGCAGCGGCTCCGGGTGGCCCAGGCCCTGGTCGGCGACCCCCAGCTGCTGCTGTGCGACGAGCCGCTGCTGTCTCTCGACCTTGCCCACCAGCGTGTGGTCAGCGACCTCATCGACGCCCGCCGCCGCGCCGCCGGGACCGCCGTGCTGTTCGTGACGCACGAGATCAACCCCGTGCTGCCGCTGGTCGACCGCGTGCTCTACCTGGTCAACGGCCGGTTCCGGATCGGCACCCCGGACGAGGTCATGACCTCGGAGAACCTGTCCGAGCTGTACCGCACGCCCGTCGACGTGCTGCGCGTGCGCGGCCAGATCGTGGTCGTCGGGGCGCACCAGGAGTCGCACCACTGCGCCGACACCACGCCGTCGCCGGAGGTACGGCCCTGATGTCCGATCAGCTCGCCCTGCGTCGGGAGGCGCGGTCCTGATGTCCGACTACATCTCCACCACCCTGCTGCTCCTCCCGTTCGTCGGCACGGCGCTGGTCGCCGCCGCCGTCCTCGGCGTGCTGGCCGGGGTGCTGGGGCCGCTGATCGTCACCCGCAACATGGCCTTCTCCGTGCACGGCACCAGCGAGCTGGCCCTGACCGGCGGCGCGGCGGCGTTGCTGGCCGGCATCAACGTCGGCTACGGCTCGCTGATCGGCGCCGTGGTGGCGGCGGTGATCCTGGGGCTGCTCACTCGCAAGGTGTCCGAGCACGACTCCGTCATCGGCGCGGTGCTGGCCTTCGGGCTGGGCGTCGGCGTGCTGCTGCTGTCGTTCTACGAGGGCAACTCGGCCAACAAGTTCGGCCTGCTCATCGGGCAGATCGCCAGCGTCGACTCCGGCAGCCTGGTGCTGCTGATCAGCGCGGCCGTCGGCGTGCTCATCGTGCTGGCCTTCATCTACCGGCCGCTGCTGTTCGCCAGCGTGGACGCCGAGGTCGCGGCCGCGCGCGGCGTGCCGCTGCGGATCCTGTCGCCGGTGTTCGCGGTGCTGGTGGGCGTGGCCACGGCGCTGGGCGTGCAGACCGTCGGGTCGCTGCTGGTGCTGTCGCTGATGATCACACCGGCCGCCGCGGCGTCGCGGGTGACGGCGTCGCCGGTGGTGGCGACCGTGCTGTCGATCGTGTTCGCGGAGCTGGCCGTGCTCGGCGGCATCGTGCTGTCGCTGGTTCCGGGCAAGCCGGTGAGTGCCTTCGTCACGGCCATCTCGTTCCTGATCTACCTGGTGTGCCGGCTGGTCGGCGTGCTGCGGGCGCGGCGCATCGGCAGCGGACGGGGCATGGCCTCGGCCCACCTGGCCGCGGCCCGACCCTGAGTCGGGATCGGGGATTTCCCTATGAGAACGCCAGTCGATCCGTACTAGCGTTGAAGCATGACTGAGGACATCAGCACGATCGACCCGGGCAACCTCAGAGTGTCCAACGCCGAGCGCGAGCGGGCGGGGGCGCTGCTGCGGGACGCCCTGGACCAGGGGATGATCACCCTCGACGAGTTCGGCGAGCGCAGCGCGATCGCCGCGTCGGCCAAGGTCCGCGGCGAGCTCACCGCGGTCCTGGCCGACCTGCCGGCCGCCGTGGCCAACGGCGCGGTGGCCCTGACCTCGCCCGCCGCGGCCGAGTCCGAGCGCCCGCTCGAGCTCAACGCCGGCATGGGCAACGTGAACCAGGTCGGCGAGTGGACCGTGCCGAGCCGGATCAACGCGCGCTGCTCCATGGGCAACGTGAAGATCGACTTCAGCGAGGCCATCTGCCGGCACCGCGACGTATGGCTGCACGCCGAGTGCGGCTGGGGCAACATCAAGGTCCTGGTGCCGCACGGCTGGACCGTGGTCGTCGAGTCGGTGTCGGTGGGCAGCGGCCGGCTCACCAACAAGGTCAACTCGCCCGGCTCGCCCAACCTGCCCGTGCTGCACGTGGAGGGCAGCGTCAGCGCCGGCGACATCAAGATCCGTTACGCCGACTGAAAAATCGTTGGGTCCCGCTCGCTACGGTCTGGGGATGCAGACGTACTACGGGCGGGACGAAGAGGATGGGCGGCTCGGCGGAGGTGCCGGGCTGCTGGAACTGCTGCGCACCAAGGAACTCGTACGGCGCTACCTGCCGCCCGCTCCTGCGTCCATTGTGGACATCGGTGGCGGGACGGGCGTGCACGCGCGCTGGCTGGCCGAACTGGGCCACCGGGTCGATCTTGTCGACGCCGTGCCGCTGCATGTGGCCAGGGCGTCGGAAATCCCCGGTGTGACCGCGGTTCTCGGTGACGCGCGCAAGCTCGACGCCGCCGACGCCTCGTACGACTTCGTCCTCATGTGCGGGCCGCTGTACCACCTGCTGACCGTCGAAGACCGGCTCGCCGCGTGGCGCGAAGCCCACCGGGTACTGAAGCCCGGCGGGCATGTCGCCGCCGCGACCATCTCCCGGTTCTCGTCCCTCCACGACGGCCTCTACCGGGATCTGTTTCGGCATCAGGAGTTCCGGGACATGGTCGAGTCCACTGTGGTCGATGGGCATCACCGTCCGCCCGAGGACCGCCCGTTCAACTGGTTCACCCACACGTACTTCCATCGCCCCGAGGAGTCGGTGCAGGAGGCCGTTACTGCGGGATTCCTTGCGCCACAGGTGTTCTCCGTCGAGGGCAGCGGGCGAGCGCTGCCCGACGACGAAGTGGACGCCCGTCTGGCCGACCCCGTGCGACGTGAACACCTGCTGTGGGCGCTGCGCCTGATGGAGACCGAGCCGTCCGTGCTGGGCGTCTCCTCGCACCTGCTCACCGTGGGGCGCAAGGGTTAGCTGCTCTGGCAGGCCCGCGCGTAGGCGCTCGTCAGCTTGAGGGTGGCCGGCATCGACGGGCGGGCCGGCCACACCTGGACCAGGTACTCGTCCACCGGCTCGTCATCGTGCTCGTCCGCCGTGTCCAGATCATGGCCGGCGTCCATTCCCCTTGCGTGGTAACGCAAACGGTGATTGCCCGGTCCCTTCGGCAGCGCGCCCAGCGGATGGCTGTCCTCGCCCGCCCACTCCACCAGGTGCAGCTCGTCCTCCATCGGGCCGAAGTCGATCTCCACCACGTCCTCGTAGCGCTCCAGCTGGGCGCCCGGATCCGCCTCGGCGACGTCCACCCGGACGCCGACGTGCCCCGTGTGCAGGCCCGTGAGCAGGATCGCCTCGCCGCCGTAGACGCCGACGATGCCGACCGGGTTCGCCGTGAAGCAGCGGTCCCAGTCGGGGCTGCCGTGGGGGTTTCCGCTGAGGTAGCACTGGCCGTCGTGGATCCAGACGTGACCGTCGAACGCCATCACCGCATGATCCTATTGGGTGACGTCGTATGGTGGGCCTATGACCGAGCAAGAAGATCGACAAGCCCGGTTCGACCGGGGGATGGCGCTGTTCAACGAGGTCAGCGGGGGACAGGGACAGGCCGTCCTCGACTCGCTCGCCGACGTCTCGCCCGAGCTCGCGTACCAGACCGTCGCGTGGGGCTTCGGCGAGATCTACAGCCGTCCCCAGCTCGTGCCGCGGGACCGTCAGCTCGTCACCATCGGCATGCTCACCGCCCTCGGCGGCTGCGAGGCCCAGCTGCGGGTGCACGTCAACACCTCGCTCAACGTCGGCCTCACCCCCGCCGAGATCGTCGAGGCCATGCTCCAGGCCGCCGGCTACTGCGGCTTTCCCCGTGCCCTCAACGCCACCGCCGTCGCCAAGGCCGTTTTCGCCGAGCGCGGACTCCTTCCCGTCGACCCCGGCCAGTGACTACCGTTGGTCGGTGCTGGAATTCCTGCAACCGCTGGTCGACCTGATCGCCAAGACGGTGCCGGCCCTGTCCAAGCGCCGTGAACGCGACGAGGCCGCCAAGCTCGGCGCCGAGCTGTTCCTGCTCTACGTCCAGTGCAACGAGGCCCTCGTGCAGGGCGAGCACATCGTGCGCAGTCTGGAGAACTACCTCACCCTCGTCGCTCAGGGCAGCCAGTGGTCCGACGACGTCCGGACCTCGCTGTCTCGTATCCTCCGCGACCGGCTACGCACCGTCCGCCGCCCTCGTGAGCAGCTCGAACGTATCCGCTCCGCCTTGGAGAAGATCCGCCCCGCCCTCGTCGCCAACTTCTCCCTCGGCGACGTCCTCCTCCGTGCCGGCGACCCTCGCGCCAGCCGCCGTTGATGTTCGGCGAGAGCCTCGTGCCGGTGGCCCCCGACGTCACCCTCTTCGTAGCGCGCACCTCGGCATCGACCGGCACGCCCCTGCTCGTCGTTCACGGCGGCCCCGACTGGGACCACACCTACCTCCGCGATCCCTTGCACCGCCTGCGCGGCGTCGTCCTCCCCGACCTTCGCGGCTGCGGTCGATCCACCCGTGGCCTGCCTTCTTCCTCCTACACCTGGGACGCCGTCGTCTCCGACCTGCTCGCCCTCCTCGACGCCCTCGGCATCCCCGAGGCCGACGTCCTCGGCTTCTCCACCGGCGGCCTGATCGCCCAGCGCCTCGTTCTTGCTGCCCCGCAACGCTTTCGCCGCCTGGTGGTGGCGTCGAGCAGCGTCCTCCCCGTCCCTCCGGGGCCGCCTCGGGCCGGCGTCCTTTCCGATGCAAACCGTGCGGCCGTCCCTCCCGACCTCTCCGGTGCCGAGGCCAACCGCGCCGCCGCCCTCGCCGCCGCCTCCGTCGACGTCTGGCGCCCCGAGGCCCGTGCCGACTACCTGGCTCGCGTCGCCGCCATCCGCTTCTCCGGAGACTGGTGGCATCCCTGGACCGCTGGCACCCTCCCCCCGGTCCGCGTCCCCTCCGCCTCTTCGCGCCTCACCGCCCTCGGTCTCCCCCTCCTTCTCCTCCACGGCCTTTACGACACGACGTTCCCCGCCTCCCTCGCCACCCAGACCGCCGCCGCCAACCCGGCCGCTCGCGCCGTGATCCTCGATTCCGCCGCCCACATGGCCCACATCGACCAGCCCACCGCCTGGCTCGCCGCCCTCGCCGACTTCCTGGCCTGATCGGATCGCGGGCCCCGGCCGCCCGACGGAATCCCCACACTGGGCTCATGTCGATGAGTGATCTGATGGTCCGCTTGGAGCGGGTCGAGACCGAGCTGGCGCTGCACCGCTTGGCCCACAACTACTGTGTCGCCGCCGATCACCAGGATCTGGAGCTGTGGCGCAGCATCTGGGCGTCAGATGCGGTGTGGGAGGCCGGCGACGATCCCGACCACATCTTCACCGGCATCGACGCCATCTGCGCCGCCGTGCAGCGCCAGTGGGAGACGTTTCCTGTGATTCAGCACGGCACCGTGAACCACGTCGTCGACATCGGGTCCGCTACGCGACCGGGCGCTCCGACGTGATCATCCACGTCCAGCTGCCCGACGGCGGCTGGATCACCGGCGGCGGCACCTACGAGGACCGGTACGAGCGGTCCGACAGCGGCTGGTGGATCGGCCGTCGACGGGTGACTGCGGCCTTCGATCTCGGACCGCTGTCCGAGGTGCGCCCGTAGCGGATCAGAACTGGTAGTAGAGGAAGGGGCTGAAGGTGCCGGAGGCGAGGAGGAGGGCGGCGTAGGGGAGGCCGAGGATCATGACGGCGGCGCGCAGGGCCACGGCGGGGCGGCTGCGGGCGGATTCGAGGAAGCGGCCGGTGGCGGGGCGGGCGGGCATGAAGATGATGACCAGGGCCAGGAGCAGGACGAGGGTGCGCTGGTTGTTGAGGGTGGGGCCGACGACGTCGCCGAGGCCGGAGAAGTCGGGCAGGAGCATGTGGCCCATCATCACGAGGGCCTGGCCGAGGTCAGGGGC
Organism: Kutzneria sp. NPDC051319; assembly: GCF_040682195.1. NCBI lineage: Bacteria > Bacillati > Actinomycetota > Actinomycetes > Pseudonocardiales > Pseudonocardiaceae > Kutzneria > Kutzneria sp. NPDC051319. Next base: position 20,378 of record NZ_JBFBAM010000007.1, read on the forward strand.
GCGGAAGAGGACCCAGCCGAAGACGACGAGCAGGAGGGTGGAAGCACGGCGCAGGAGGCGGTGGAGGGGGACGGCGGGGGCCTTGCCGGTCTCGAGGCCGCGCTCGATGACGAGGAGGGCGCCGTGGTAGAGGCCCCAGACGAGGAACGTCCAGTTGGCGCCGTGCCAGAAGCCGGTGAGGACGAAGACGATGCCGAGGTTGCGGTACGTCTTGGCGACGCCGTGGCGGTTGCCGCCGAGGGGGATGTAGACGTAGTCGCGGAACCAGCGCGACAGGGACATGTGCCAACGGCGCCAGAACTCGGTGACGGTGACCGAGGAGTAGGGGCGGGCGAAGTTCTCGGGGAGGCGGAAACCGAGCATTCGTCCGAGACCGATGGCCATGTCCGAATAGCCGGAGAAGTCGAAGTACAGCTGGAGGGTGTAGGCGATCGCGCCGAGCCAGGCGATGCCGAAGGTCATCTCGTGCGGTGAGGTGTCGAAGCAGGTGGCGACGACGGGGCCGAGCTGGTCGGCGACGATGACCTTCTTGCTCAGGCCCAGGGCGAAGCGGGGGAAGCCGGCGGCGAAGTCGTCGAGGCGGTGAAAGCGTTGCTGCGGCAGCTGATCGGCGATCTCGCGGTACCGCACGATGGGCCCGGCGACGAGCTGGGGGAACATCGCGATGTAGGCGATGAAGGCGACCGGGTTACGCGAAGCGGTGCGCTCGCCGCGGTGGATGTCGACCAGGTACGAGATGTGGTGGAAGGTGTAGAACGAGATGCCGATGGGCAGCGCGACCTGGGCCACCTGCACACCGCCGCCGAACACCTTGGCCAGGTTGTCGGCCTGCTCGGTGAGGAAACCGGCGTACTTCCACACGATCAGGGCGGCGAGGTTGACGGCGATGACGCCGGCCAGCACGACCTTGCGGTCGTTCTCGGCGAGCTTGCTGCGCGCCGGTTCGAGGACGAGACCGGCCCCGTAGTTCACGGCCATGCTGCACAACAGCAGCAGAGTGGTCGGCCCGGCGCCCGCCGCGTAGAAGAAGAGGCTCGCCACGGCGACAACGCCGTTGCGCCAACCGCGTGGCGTGACGAGCACGGCCAGCAGCACGACCGGCACGAAGTACCACAGGAACAGCGGGCTGACGAAGTTCATCCTCGGCCTTGGGAGAGGGAAGCTGGCGGTCGACCCTAACCCAAGACCGAGAGGCCGATTGGCCGAACGTCAGATCCGACCGGCCGCCCTTCGGCGCCTTGCCACCTCGGCCAGCACGACACCGGCGGCGACGGACGCGTTGAGCGACTCGACACCGGCGGCCATCGGGATGGAGACGGTCTGGTCGCACGTCTCCTTCACCAGTCGGGACAGCCCGCGGCCCTCGGAGCCGACCACGACGACCAGCGGGCTGGTGGCCAGTTCGAGCTCGTCGGAGGTGATCGTCGCGTCGGCGTCGAGGCCGATGACCATGAGCCCCTCGGACGCCCAGTCCCGCAGCGTCCGGGTGAGGTTGGTGGCGATCGCGATCGGCATCTTGGCGGCGGTGCCGGCGCTGGTCCGCCAGGCCACGGCGGTCATGCTGGCGCTGCGCCGCTGCGGGAGCACCACGCCCTGGGCGCCGAAAGCGGCGGCGGAGCGCACGACGGCGCCGAGGTTGCGGGGGTCGGTGACACCGTCGAGGGCGACCAGCAGCGGCGGCTCGCCGCTGTCGATCGCCTGCCGAAGCAGCTCGTCCGGGTGGCTGTACGCGAACGGCGGCACCTGAAGCCCGAGGCCCTGGTGCATGGCGCCGGTGGTGATCCGGTCCAGCTCGCCACGGGCCACCTCCAGCACGGAGATGCCCCGGTCGCCGGCCAGCTTGATCGACTCGGCGACGCGCTCGTCACTGTCGATGCCGACCGCCACGTACAGCGCCGTGGCCGGCACGCCGGCCCGCAGACACTCCACGACCGGGTTGCGGCCGGCGACCGTCTCGGCCGAGTTGCCGGAGCGCTTGGCCCGCTTCTGCTGGTCGTCCTTGCGCGCGGCGGCGGCGTTGGCCTTGCGCTGCGCCGGATGCCCGGTCCGCTCGGACGCCTTCGGCGTCGGGCCCTTGCCCTCAAGTCCCTTGGACCGCTGGCCACCCGAGCCGACGACGGCGCCCTTCTTCGTGCCAGTCTTGCGCATGGCGCCGCGCCGCTGGGAGTTACCCGCCATCAGTCAAATCCTCACAAGCTCCACTTAGGACCGCCGGGGGTGTCCTCGACGGTGACGCCGGCCTTGGACAGCCGGTCTCGCAACAGGTCGGCGGTCGCGAAGTCGCGTTCCGCACGGGCCCGCTGCCGTTCCTCCAGCAGGTGACCGACGAGAACGTCGAGCGCCTGCTGCATTGAATTGTCCGCTGTGGACGATCGGGACCACCGGTCGGACAACGGGTCCAGCCCCAGCACGCCCATCATCGCCCGCACGGAGCCGGCCGCGCCACGGGCACCGTCCTGGTCCCCGTTGTCCAGCGCCACGTTGCCCTCGCGCACGGTCGAGTGCACGGCGGCCAACGCCGACGGGGTGGACAGGTCGTCGTCCATCGCGGCGGTGAAGTCGGCGCACAGCACGCCCGGCTCCACGGAGCCGGTCTGCTGCACCACCCGCTGCACGAAGTTCTCGATCCGCCCGTACGCCGTCACGGCCTCGTCCAGCGCCGTGTCCGAGTACTCGATGGTCGACCGGTAGTGCGGGCCGACCAGGTAGTACCGCAGCTCCACGGCCCGGGCCTTGGTCAGCATGGCCGGGATCGACATGACGTTGCCGAGCGACTTGGACATCTTCTCGCCGCTCATGGTGACCCAGGACCAGTGCATCCAGTACCGGGAGAACGCGTCGCCGGCCGCACGGGACTGGGCCTGCTCGTTCTCGTGGTGCGGGAACACCAGGTCCAGGCCGCCGCCGTGGATGTCGAACTCCGGGCCCAGGTAGTACGTGGACATGGCCGAGCACTCCAGGTGCCAGCCGGGCCGGCCCGGGCCCCACGGCGTCGGCCAGGACGGCTCGCCCGGCTTGGCGCCCTTCCACAGCGTGAAGTCGCGCGGGTCCCGCTTGCCGGTGGCCGCGGACTCGCCCTGGACGACCTCGTCCAACTTCTGGCCGGACAAGGCGCCGTACTCCGGGAACGAGGCCACGGCGAAGTAGACGTCGCCGTTGGCGGCGTAGGCGTGCCCACGGTCGATCAGCCGCTGCATCAGCTCGATCATCTGCGTGATGTGCCCGGTGGCCCGCGGCGAGATGGAGGCCGGCAGGCAGCCCAGCGTCTCGTAGGCGTCCAGGAACTCCCGCTCGTGCGTCGACGCCCACTCCCACCAGGGGCGATCAGCGGCGGCGGCCTTGGCCAACACCTTGTCGTCGATGTCGGTGACGTTGCGCACGTGCAGCACATCGGTGCCGTCGTGCTCAAGCCAGCGGCGCAGGACGTCGAAGTTGACCGCGCCCCGAATGTGGCCCAGGTGCGGCGCGCCCTGCACGGTGGCCCCACACTCGTAGATCGACACGGTTCCACTGCGCGCAGGCTGGAACGCCCGCAGACTGCGGGTCGCGGTGTCGTAGAGGTGAAGGCTCACACGCAAATGGTACGCACCCTCATCCGGACAATACATTCGCCCAGGTCACACTACGTAGGAAGGGGCACCGTCGCGAGGGACGGCGCCCCTTCCGGCGATCATCGGATCAGCCGCTGATCCTCCTGCGCGTCAGCCACACCAGGACGTCGCCCGCGACCAGCAGCAACCCGGCCAGGGCGACCATGCCGGCGCGGAGTGAGTTAGGAGATGCCGTAAGCGGACAGCGCCGAGAGCAGCGCGTCCGGGCGTTCGGCGGTGGGCAGCGGGTCGACGATTGCCACCGAGCAGCCCAGCGTCGCGGCGCCGCCGTCGGCCTCCTCGCTGTCACCGACCATCAGCGCGCGGGCCGGCTCGAGGCCCAGCCGGTCGCACGCGGCGGCGAAGATCTCCGGCTCCGGCTTGACGTGACCCTCCACATAGGACATGACGATCACATCGACCAGATCGGCGATGCCGTGCTTGGTCAGCACCGGCGTGATGTCCCAGCCGATGTTGCTCACCACAGCGCTGCGGAGTCCGGCGTCGCGCACGGCCCGCAGGGCCGGCAGCACGTCCGGGTAGGGCGACCAGTTCTCGGCGTCGAGCATCCGCCGGTAGACGGTCTCCGCGGCACCGTCGGGCAGCCCGGCCGCGCGCAGGGCGGCGAAGTAGACGGTGTGGTGCACCTCGGTGTCGAGGTCGCGGCGGTGCCACGCCTCGTGCAGCTCCGGCGGGAGGCCCTCGGAGATGCCGACCGGGGCGGTGAGTCGGCGCATCAGCTCCACCTGGTCGGAGATCTCCAGCGGCGCGCCGGCATCGTCCATCAGGCCGTCCAGCACGCCCGAGCCGAACTCGAGGCGGCACAGCGTGCCGGAGAAGTCGAACAGGACACCTTGGATGTCAGCCACAACACCAACGTAGTTGTTCAGACCATCTTGACCCAAGGGAAAGTGGCGCGGCCATCATCGTCCATAGTGGACAGTGACGGTGCGGTCTCAGTCCGTGGTCGGCACGACCAACGCGGTGGCCACGGCGGCGATGCCCTCGCCGCGCCCGGTCAGTCCCAGCCCGTCGGTGGTCGTGCCGGAGACCGAGACGGGACCGCCGATCACCTCGGACAGCACCCGCTGCGCCTCGTCCCGGCGCTTGCCGATCTTGGGGCGGTTGCCGATCACCTGCACGGCCGCGTTACCCACGGTGAAGCCGGCCGCGTCGAGACGCCGGCGGACCTCGGTGAGCAGAGTCACGCCGCTGGCCCCGGCCCACTGCCGGTCGCTGGTGCCGAACACCGCGCCGAGGTCACCCAGCCCAGCCGCCGACAGCAGGGCGTCGCACAGCGCGTGGGCGGCGACGTCGCCGTCGGAGTGGCCCTCGCAGCCGTCGACGTCCGGCCAGTACAGCCCGGCCAGCCAGCAGTCGCGGCCGGCCTCGATGGGGTGCACGTCCGTGCCGATGCCGACACGGGGGAGGAAAATCACAGCTGGGCTCCAGAGAACAGCGCCTCGGCCACCACCAGGTCGAACGGCGTGGTGATCTTCAGGGCGTGCGGGTGGCCGGCGACGGTGGCGACGGGCTCGCCCAGCCGCTCGACCAGACCGGCGTCGTCGGTCACCGGGGCATCCTGCTGATCATGTGCACGCCGGAGCAAATCGACGTCGAAGCCCTGCGGGGTCTGCACAACTCGCAGCCGTGACCGATCCGGCGTGCCGACCACAATGCCGTCGACATCGACCTGTTTGACCGTGTCTGTGACCGGCAGCACGGGAATCACCGCCGGCGCACCGGCCCGCACCGCGTCGGCGACGGCGCGGATGACCTCGGGTGGCGTAAAACACCGGGCAGCGTCGTGCACGAGGACAACACGGGTGTCGGGATGCAGCGCCACGGCCTCGTCGAGAGCGAGCCGGACGGAGTCGGAACGTTCCTCACCGCCGGGCACGACACGGACGGCTGCGCCGAACTCACTGAGCGCGTCCACGACCACGTCCACCATGTCCGGTGGGGCCGCGACGACAACCTGGTCGACAACGCCGGAGGCCAGCAGGCCTCGCACGGCGTGAACCAGAAGAGGAGCCCCGCACACGGGGACCAGCGCCTTCGGAATCGGGGCGCCGAGACGTACTCCCCGGCCGGCCGCGGGCACGAGCGCAACAACGCGCGCGTCCGCGGCCACCGGAGTGTTCAACGAATTCAGGATGCGGTAGCGAGGACCTCGTCCAGCAGGACCTCGGCCTTGTCTTCGTCAGTTCCTTCAGCCAGTGCGAGCTCACTGACCAGTATCTGCCGTGCCTTGGCCAACATGCGCTTCTCGCCGGCGGACAGCCCGCGGTCCTTCTCGCGTCGCCACAGATCACGCACCACTTCGGCCACCTTGTTCACGTCGCCGGACGCGAGCTTCTCCAGGTTGGCCTTGTACCGCCGGGACCAGTTGGTCGGCTCCTCGGTGTGGGGAGCACGCAGGACCTCGAAGACCCGGTTGAGCCCGTCCTGGCCCACGACATCCCGCACACCCACGATCTCGGCGTTGTCTGCGGGGACGCGAACCGTCAGGTCGCCCTGGGCGACCTTGAGGACGAGGTACTTCTTCTCCTCGCCCTTGATGAGACGGGTCTCGATCGCTTCGATGAGAGCGGCACCGTGGTGCGGGTAGACGACGGTCTCTCCGACCTTGAAAACCATGTGTCCTCTGCCCCTTTCGCTGACCCTAGCTTAACACGTCCGGCAACTCGCGCGCCTCGGGTCGAAGATCCGTTACCGCAGGTCAGCGGCCGCACGGGGGGTTGACAAACCCCGATTCGACGTGCTGCCCACCCCCTGTGGATCCACAGTGGACAGCGCGAACGGGCACCGAGTGCGCGGGCCTTGCGGGGCAGTGGTTAGGCTTCGGGCCACGTGTCGGAGTTTGAGGTGCGCCAAGGAAGGATCCCGCCACAGTGAGCAGCGCTGAGCAGAACCTGATCACGCGACTGCGCCTGCTTCCCGTAGTGCTGGGGATCGGCGCCGCGGTCCTGGCGTCCGGGTGCAGTGCGGGCCAGATCACCCAGACCGACACCCAGGTGCCGGCCGTCAACGGGTCGATGGGCACGGTCAAGCAGATCGCGGTGCGTGACGTCCAGCTGGCCTTTCCGGCCGGCAAGACCTACTTCAGCAAGGGCGAGAGCGCCTCGCTGCTGCTGACCATCGCCAACTCCGGCGACGCCACCGACAAGCTCGTCGCCGTCAGCAGCCCGCAGTTCGGCTCCGGCGCCCAGATCGTCGGCGACGCCAGCATCCCCGGCTTCCACGCCATCTCGGCCACCGCCACCGCCGTAGCCCCGGTCAGCACCACGTCGACCACGGCCACCTCCACCACGGCCACCTCCACCACGGGCACGTCGACCACGGGCACGTCCACGACGGGCGCCTCTACGACCGGCACGTCCACGACCGGCACGTCGACCACCGGCACCTCCACCACGGGGACCTCGACGTCGACCACCGTGACGACCACCACCAGCGCCCCCGAGCTGCCGGTCGGCAGCATCCAGATCCAGCTGGTCGGCCTCACCGCGGACAAGCTGCTGCCGGGTCAGACCGTGCAGGTCACCTTCACCTTCGCCAACGCCGGCGACCTCACGCTGAACGTCCCGATCGCTGCCACGCCCCACCCTCGCGACGACAAGTGACTCTGTGACGACGGAGCCCCCGACAGCCTCGCTGTCGGGGGCTTTTGTCCACAGGCCCCAAGTTGTCCACAGGCGTCCCCATTCCAAGATCCACTAGGTCCGGCCTTGGGTAGGATTGCTTCCGGGGCGGCCTCCCCAGGGAGCGGTGGGGGCTGTTTGCCGGGCGTGGTCGGCCGAGGTTGAGCAGTGGGGCCGGTCAGGGCTGGCCGTTGGGGTGGCTCGCTCGCGAAACTGTCAGACCTGGTCGCTAGCGTTGGCTCGTGGTCAACAAGGCGAAGCCGGCGAAGCCCAATTATCGGTGCGCGGAGTGCGGCTTCGAGGTCGCGAAGTGGGTGGGGCGCTGCCCGGAGTGCCAGGCGTGGGGCACGGTGGAGGAGCGGGCGCCGGTGCGCGCGGGGCTGGCGCGGATCGCGGCGGGGGCGCCGAGCTCGCCGGCCCGGCGGATCTCCGAGGTGGACGTCGAGGAGAGCAAGGCGCGGCCGACCGGGGTGGACGAGCTGGACCGCGTGCTGGGCGGGGGCATCGTGCCGGGGGCGGTGGCGCTGCTGGCCGGGGAGCCGGGCGTGGGCAAGTCGACGCTGCTGCTGGAGGTGGCCCACCGCTGGGCGGAGAAGGGCGACTCGGGCCCCGTCCTCTACGTGACGGGCGAGGAGTCGGCGGGCCAGGTGCGGCTGCGGGCGGAGCGCACGGGCAACCTGCACCCGGAGATCTTCCTGGCGGCGGAGAGCGACCTCTCGGCGGTGCTGAGCCACGTCGACGAGGTCAAGCCGGGCCTGATGATCGTCGACTCGGTGCAGACCATCCAGTCGACCGAGGACACGGGCGTGGTCGGCGGCGTGACGCAGGTGCGGGCGGTGGCCTCCGCGCTGATCGCGCTGGCCAAGGAGAACGGGCTGCCGGTGGTGCTGGTGGGCCACGTCACCAAGGACGGCTCGATCGCGGGCCCGCGAGTGCTGGAGCACCTGGTGGACGTGGTGCTGCAGTTCGAAGGGGACCGGCACAGCACGCTGCGCCTGATCCGGGGCGTGAAGAACCGGTACGGCCCGGCGGACGAGGTGGGCTGCTTCGAGCTGCGCGACGACGGCATCGCGGGGGTGCCGGATCCGTCGGGTTTGTTCATGAACCGCAAGGACGTCGGCGTGGCCGGCACGGCCGTGACGGTAGTGATGGAGGGGAAGCGGCCGCTGCTGGCCGAGGTGCAGGCGCTGGTGTCGAAGACCGGCCTGCCGGCCCCGCGGCGGGCGGTGAGCGACCTGGATTCGGCCCGGCTGGCCATGATCCTGGCGGTGCTGGAGCGGCGCGGCCGGGTGCGGCTGACGGATCAGGACGTGTTCTCGGCGGCGGTCGGCGGCATGCGCATCACCGAGCCGGCGGCCGACCTCGCCATCGCGCTCGCGGTCGCCTCGGCCACGGTGGACGCGGCGTTGCCGGCGGACGTGGTCGCGGTGGGCGAGGTCGGCCTGGCCGGAGAGATCCGGCGGGTAACCGGCGTCGGGCGTCGCCTGGCCGAGGCGGCTCGGCTGGGCTTCACCCGGGCGCTGGTCCCGCCGGACTCCGGCCCCCTCCCCCCGGAGATCAGGGCCCTGGTCGTGCCGGATCTGGGCGCGGCGTTGCAGGTGCTCTACGACGTCGCCAAGAAGTGATCACCGCGGCGTGACGCCCAGCGCGTCGACAACTCCATAACGCATGGCGGAGAACAGGAACACGGAACCGTTGGCCGCGTTGAACTGCCGCTCGCCCAGATAGGTGCCATCGACCGGGTCGATCAGGACCTCGTCGGTGACGCCGTTGGTGACGACGCTGATGGCGAAGCCGGCCTTGCCGTCCAGGTTGGCCACGTCGCGCAGCCCGTACGCGCCGGGCAGCTGGGCGATGGCCTGCCACAGCACCTTGCGCACGTCGACCGGGAAGATGCCGGTCTTCAGGGCATAGACGGCGTAGTAGAGCGGCGCGATCCCGTGGCCGGCGGCCGAGGTGTCGGCCATCAGCTTGGCCGCCATGCCCTCCGGGGTCTTGGGCAGGCCGGCCAGCCAGTCCGGGTTCGGCGAGAGCCAGCCGCCCTTCTGCTCCGCGCACGGTAGGTGCCCGGTGACCTGAGGGTTCACCGAGTCGAAATCGGCGCAGCCGGCCCGGACCTCGTTGGGGTGCATGGAGAACTTGTCCTCCGGGCCGACCGCGGAGATTACGCCGTCCGCGTACTTGGCGGTCTGGGTGCCGAGCGGCCCTTCCTGGCGCAGCCACTGGTCGGTCCACCTGGCCGGCTGCCAGGTGGCCGTGGCCTGGTCGGTCAACGGCTTGTCCGGGTTGCCGTCCGCGCCGCCGGCCCACAGCTGGTCCCGCACATAGCGGAACTGCCCGGGGGCCACGGTCGGGTCGCTGTAGTGGATCTGGGACAGCAGCTGGGGCAGCGGCATCGGCGACGGATGCGCCGCCGGCGTCGTGGTCGACGTCGTCGGCGGGGCGGCCGGCTGCGCGGTGTGGGGTCGCAGCACCAGCACGGTGCTCACGAGCGCGGCGGCCGCCGCGGCGGCGACGATCGGCAGCCACGGGCGGCGAAATCGGCGCTGAGGAGTGGGGTTCAGCACGCGTTCACGGGCGACGGCCAGGCCGTTCGGGGTGGGGTGCACGTCGGCGTGCAGCTCGGACAGGGCCTGGTCGAGTTCCTCGTCAGTCCACAGCATCGGATCCTCCTTGGCTGGTTCGCAGTGACTTCCGCACCCGGTGCAGGCGCAGCAGGTTGGTGGCGATGCCGTACAGCCACGGCCGGACCGGAGCCCGGCTCGGGTCGTAGCGGGACAGGCTGGTCATGGCCACCAGGAACGTCTCGGCGACCGGGTCGTCCGCGGTCTCCGGGCCCATGCGGCGCGCGAGGTAGCGCAGCAACGCCGGCGCGTGCTCGTCGTAGAGCTGGGCGATCACGTCAGCCGGCGCGGGATCCGGCTGTTCGTGTTCGCCCGTGTCGTCTTTCGACATCGTGGTCACATCTCCAGTTGCCCGGAGCGGACGGCCGCGTTCACGGCTGGGAGACTGAGGGAATGTCGCATTCCCCATTGGTGCACGTCCTCGGCCCGGCCACCCGCGCCTATGAGCAGCCGACCGGTGGCTGGTTTCTGAACAACGCCGGCTGGGTCGTCGGCGACGAGCGCACGCTCCTGGTCGACACCCTGGCCACGGAGGCCCGCACGGCCGCGCTGCTGGAGGCCGTCCACGCGGACACCGGACGCCCGGGCCACAAGATCCTGGCGGCGATCACCCACTGGCACGGCGACCACGCCCACGGGGCCAACCAGGTCGTCGCCGCCGGCGGTCGGATCGTCACCACCGCGCACACGGCGCAGATGATCGAGGCCGGGCCGCACCTGTTCGAGCAGGTCTTCGACTACGACGGCTGGGGCGACGTGGCGCCGCCCAAGATCAACATCGTCGTCTCCGAGCCGGGGCCGGTGAATCTCGGTGACGTCAGCGCCGACATCCTGCCGGTGCCGTGGGTCGCGCACACCGGCGGCGACCTCGTCGTGCACGTGCCGTCCGACGGCGTGCTGTTCACCGGCGACCTGGTGTTCGTCGGTGTGGTGCCGCTCGTGATGGCCGGCACCGCTGCCGGCTGGGTCCAGGCCCTCGACTGGCTGGGCACGCTGGAGCACCAGCACCTCGTGCCCGGCCACGGCCCCATCCAGGGCGCCGACTCGACGGCCGTCGCCGAGCTGCGGGAGTACCTGAGCTGGCTGCTCGACGTGACGGCCGTGGACTCCCCGGACTTCGCCGCACTTGACATCCAGGCGCGGGAGCGCTGGGGGACGTGGTCGGAGGGCGAGCGGCACGCCGTCAACCTGCTCAAGACCCACGCCGACCAGCATGGGGCCCAGATCGACGTCGTCGCGCTGGCGACGGCCATGGTCAAGCAGGCGGGCGGCCCGATCAAGCTCGACATCTGAGGTTGTGCACAGTGATCCACAGTTGTGCACAACCTCTGTGCACAACCCTGTGGACAACTGTGCGCAGAGGCCTCCGGTACCGCTTTCGCGCCGGTGACCGACCGTAGTTTCCGTCGCCGCCGACCCGCCCTTGAACGCCGGGAAGGGGGCTTTCCCACACTCGGAGTGGAGGAAAGCCCCCTTCACGGCTTCACTGAGCGTTACTGGTGTGAGGCCAGCAGCTGTGCACAGCGGATCAGGCCCAGGTGTGAATAAGCCTGGGGATGGTTGCCCAGCGAGCGCTCCGCGATGGGGTCGTACTCCTCGGGCAGCAGACCCGTCGGACCGGCGCAGTCGACGAGCTGCGCGAACAGCTCCTCGGCCTCGGTGCGCCGCCCCGAGAGCAGGTACGCCTCGATCATCCACGCCGCGCAGAGGTGGAAACCGCCCTCGTCGCCCGGCAGGCCGTCGTCCCGGTGGTAGCGGTAGACGGTGGAGCCGGAGCGCAGCTCGGCCTCGATCGCGGTGACCGTCGACTGGAAGCGCTCGTCGGTCGGGTCGATCAGGCCGGTCAGGCCGACGTGCAGGGAGGCGGCGTCGAGGTCGGTGCCGTCGTACGCCGTGGTGAAGGCGCCGACCTCCTCGTTCCAGCCGTTCTTCAGCACGTCGGTGGCGATGGCGTCACGCAGCGCCGGCCAGGAGGGGTCGAGCTCGCGCCCGTAGCCCTCGGCCAGCTTGACCGCCCGGTCGATGGTCATCCAGCACATGACCTTCGAGTAGACGTTGTGCCGCGGCGCGTGCCGCTCCTCCCAGATGCCGTGGTCGGGCTCGTGCCAGCGGCGCGAGACGGCCTCGGCCATGGCCTGCACCATGCGCCAGTCGTCGTCGGTGATCTTGCCGCGGGCCTCGGTCAGCTTGGCCACGAGATCGACCACCGGGCCGAACACGTCCAGCTGGACCTGCTGGTTGGCCAGGTTGCCGACCCGCACCGGACGCGAACCGGCGTAGCCGGGCAGCGTGTCGATGACGGCCTCGGGACCGAGCGTGGTGCCGTGCAGCGTGTACAGCGGGTGCAGCCGCTCCGGGCCGGGCAGCGTGGCCAGCACGCGGTGCACCCAGCCCAGGTAGGACTCGGCCTCGCTGGTGGAACCCAGCGACACCAGGGCCTGCGCGGTCAGCGCGGCGTCACGCAGCCAGCAGTAGCGGTAGTCCCAGTTGCGGACACCGCCGATCTCCTCGGGCAGCGACGTGGTGGCCGCGGCCATGATCGAGCCGGTCTCGGAGTGCACCAGCCCGCGCAGCGTGAGCGCCGAGCGGACGACGAGCTCCTTCTCCACCGGCGGCACCGCGAGCGTCTCCACCCACTCCGACCAGTAGCGGCCGCTGCGGCCGCGCCGCTCCGACTCGCTGACCGGGTTGGCCGACAGGTCGTCGGTGCCGCAGCGCAGTTCCAGCACGACCGGGGAGTCGGGGCCGGGCGAGACGATGGCGGTCGCCGTCTCGTGCTGGCCGTCCGAACTGATCTCCCAGGTCACGCCGGGCGAGCGCAGCACGATCGGATCGCTGGTGCCGACCACCCGCAGGCCGTCGTCCTCGGCGATCAGCGCGACCGGCACCTGCCCGAACTCGGGACGCGGCGCGAACTCGATCCTCGCCGTGGTCGCGCCGGAGATGACCCGGGTCAGGTCGGTCCGGTGCGGCGCGCTGTAGTGGTCCAGGTAGTCGGTGACCAGCAGCCGCGACCAGCGCGTCTCCACGGTCATCGTGTTCGGCAGGTAGCGCTGGCCCAGCGGCAGGCCGTTGCGCTCCGGCTTGATCGAGAACACGCCCGCGCCCGGGCCGCCGAGCAGGTCGGCGAACACCGCGGCCGAGTCCGGCTCCGGGTGGCACAGCCAGGTGATCTTGGCGTCCGGCGTCACCAGCGCCACCGAGCGCTCGTTGGCCAGCATCGACAGGCGCTCGATCGGGGGTGCCTGCTCGCCGTACAGCCAGGTGCGGCGCTCCTCAAGGAGGAACGCGAGCACGGTGGCCACGGCGACCGTGTCGGTGATCTTGTAGCCGGCCAGGGTCTCGCCGTCGCCGACGTGGATGCCCAGGTCGGGCCCGGTGAGCCGGGCGAAGGCCTTCTCGTCGGTGACGTCGTCGCCGATGAACACGGCGGCGGTCGCGCCGACCTGGTGGCGCAGCACGTCGAGGGCGTGGCCCTTGTCGGTCTGCACCACGGCCAGCTCGATCACCGCTTTGCCCTCGGTGACCTGCACGCCGTCCCAGGCGGCCGGGCCGGAGCGGACGGCGTCCAGCACCCGCGCGCCGATTTCGGGGGCGGCGCGGCGGACGTGCACCGCGATGCTGGCCGGCTTGGTCTCGAGGTGCACGCCCTCGGCGTCGGCGACGAGGTCGTCCAGGGTCTGTTCGATGCGCCGGTGCAGCGCCTTGGCGTCCGCGTCGAGCGCGTGCACGAAGCCCACGTCGAACTCGGAGCCGTGGCTGCCGACCAGGTGCACTTCACCGGGCAGGCGGGACAGTGTCGCAAGGTCGCGAAGGGCGCGACCACTGATCACCGCCGCCGTGGTCTCGTGGAGTCCGGCCAGCGAACGCAGCGCGCCGACCGACTCGGTGGACGGGCGGGCTTGCTCGGGGTCGGACACGATCGGGGCGAGCGTTCCGTCGTAGTCGCACGCGACGAGCAATCGCGGCGTTCGTGCCAACTGCACGAGCGCGCGACGGAGCTCCGCGGGGAGGGCCTCGGCGGTCACGCGCCTCCTCCTCAGGCTTTCGGGGGATTTTCGGGGTATTCAGCTGTGGGCCACACTGGTACTGAATTGAATCAGTTCGGCGACGCGGATCCGAGAGCCTCGAGGAACGACCGCGCCCAGCGGTCGACGTCATGGGTCAGGACCTGACGGCGCAGTGCGCGCATCCTACGGCGGCCCTCGGCCGGATCCACGGTGAGGGCGGCGTACAACGAGTTCTTCACCCCGTCCAGGTCGTGCGGGTTGACGAGGAACGCGCTGGTGAGCTCCGAGGCCGCGCCGGCGAACTCGCTGAGGACCAGTGCCCCGCCGAGGTCGTATCGGCAGGCCACGTACTCCTTGCAGACCAAATTCATACCATCTCGGACAGGCGTCACGATCATCACGTCCGCGGCGCTCATGAACGCGCACAGTTCCCGCCTGTCCACCGATTGGTGAAGATAGTGCACGGCGGGGTGACCGACCCGGGCGAACTCGCCATTGATTCGCCCCACCACCTGTTCGATCTCGCCGCGCATCTGTTTGTAGTGCTCGACGCGTTCCCGGCTGGGCGTGGCCAGCTGCACCATCACCGTGTCCTCGGCGGTGATGCGCTCCTCGGCCAGCAGCTCGTGCAGGGCGTGCAGCCGCACGTCGATGCCCTTGGTGTAGTCGAGCCGGTCGACGCCGAGCATGATCCGCTTGGGATTGCCCAGCTCCTCCCGGATCTGCTTGGCCCGGGCCTGGGTCTCCCGGCTGCGGGCGATCGCGTCCAGGCCGGCGGCGTCGATGGAGATCGGGAACGCTCCCACCCGCACCGTGCGGTCACCCACCTGGACGACACCCGGACGGGTCCGCACGCCGACCGCGCCGCGGCTGGGCTCCAGCCCGACCAGCCGGCGGGCCAACCACAGGAAGTTCTGCGCGCCGCCGGGCCGGTGGAAGCCCACCAGGTCGGCGCCGAGCAGGCCGCGGATGATCTCGGTCCGCCACGGCAGCTGCATGAACAGCTCCACCGGCGGGAACGGGATGTGCAGGAAGAAGCCGATCCGCAGGTCGGGCCGTTGCTCCCGGAGCAGCTGGGGGACCAGTTGCAGCTGGTAGTCCTGCACCCACACGGTCGCGCCCTTGGCGGCGATGGAGGCGCAGGCGTCGGCGAACCGGCGGTTGACCTTGACGTAGCTCTCCCACCAGGACCGGTCGAACACCGGCGGCGCCACCACATCGTGGTAGAGCGGCCACAACGTGCCGTTGGAGAAGCCTTCGTAGTAGTCGCGGACCTCGGCCGCCGACAGGCCGACCGGGTGCAGCCGCAGGCCCTCCTCCTCGAACGCCTCCACCTCCGCGTCGGCGACGCCGGGCCAGCCGACCCAGGCGCCGCTGCGCGAACGCAGGAACGGTTCGAGCGCGGTGACCAGGCCACCGGGGCTGTGTTTCCACCGCTGGGTGCCGTCCTCCATGCGTTCCAGGTCAACCGGAAGCCGGTTGGCCACGACGATGAAATCCGAGCCGTTGGTGCTCAACGGGGTGACGCCTCCTCGACAGGTGCTCGCGGCGCTGCGCCTCCCGAGGCTAACCAGCTTCGGCGTAAGGCGCGTCCTGCCGACGGGGCTACCCCCGAGTGGCAACCGTCACCCGGGCCCAATCTTCGACCCGGCAATGGTATGCGGGATCGAACTAGTGAAAGGACCATTACTGGCGTTCGGTGCGTGGAATGCCCCCTTCCACACGGTGGCAGGGGTGGGGGCGATCGGGATTGGTTCGGTCAGTTGGGGGTGCGGAGGCGGCGTTCCAGACGGCTGAGGCGGGTTCGGACCGGGTGGGCCAGGAATTCGCCGAGCACCATGCCGGCGGCCAGCGCGAGGCCGATGCCCATGGCCAGCACCAAAGTGGACAGGCCGGCCACATCGCCCTGCACGGTCAGTTGGTACAGGCCCCGATATGTGGTGAGGCCGGGCAGCAGCGGCGTGAGGCCGGAAATGCCCACGACCAGCGGCGGAACCCGCAGCCGGCGGGACAGGAGCTGGCCGCAGAAGCCGATCAGCACGGCCGCCAGCGCGGAACCGGTCAGGACGTCGGCGCCGGCGGCCTGCAACGTGCTGTAAGCACCGACACCCATGGCGCTGGAGACGCCGGCGACGAGCAGCGCCCGCGGCTGGCCATAGCTGGCGAGGGCGAAGAACACCGCCGCGGCGGCGCCGGTGACGATCTGGATGGGCACCGTGCCGAAGCTAAGCGGCGACACCGGCGCCAGGGTGGAGCCGATCCCGAAGCGCACGCCGATACGCAGCGCGAAGGCGACGCCCGTGATGAGGCCGACCGACATCAGCAGCGTCTCCATCGTGCGGCCGGAGGCCGTGACGTTGTAGCCGTTGATCGCGTCCTGCACGGAGCTGACCACCGACAGCCCGGACAGCAGCACCACGATGCCGGCCGCGACCACCAGCGACAGCTGATTGGGCGGCACCAGGCCCGTGGCCGTCGCGACCAGCGCCCCGGCCGCCCCGAGCGCGCCACCCGCCACCTGCTGGAAGAAGAACGGCAGGTTGTACCGGTTGAGAATGCGGCCGACCCGGTCCACCACCGCCGTCACCACGGCCGCGACCAGCGCCATCATCGGGCCGCCGCCCAGCAGCAGGGCCACCGAGGCGGCCATCGCCGCCCACGCCGTCGTCGCCAGCCAGCGCGGATACGGGTGCTTGGCCGTGCTGATCGCGTCCAGCTCGGCCGAGGCATCCTCGGCCGACGCCCGGCCGGCGATCACCCGCCGTAGCAACGCCTCCAGAGCAGCCAGCCGGGTGTAGTCCAGGCCCCGCGAGCGCACCACCCGCATCGACGTCACCGGCGACGCCGCCGTGCCGCGATGGCAGCAGACGGAGATCGAGATGAACGTCACATCCACCTCGCACCGCGGCAGCCCGTACGCCGACGTCACCCGTACCAGCGTCGACGCCACATCCGCGGCCGCCGCCCCACTGGCCAGCTGCACCTCGCCGATGCGCAGCGCCAGATCCAACACCAGGTTCACGGTCGCGTCCGACGGCAGCTCAGGGCCCACTTCCGCCGGCCCGGCCGTCGTCGCCGGCACCGCCAGCCGACGCCGTCGCCACAAGCTCGCCCGCATACCCGGGGTGTGCCGCACTGCCCGTTCCTCCTCGATCGTCCGTACGCAGGATCGGTCCCATTCACCCAACCGTTGCAAGGGCGGCGACGTGGTCTCCGACACGCTCCGCCGGGTTACCCCGATCGGCGGACCCCGACCACCCACCGTGCCCGTCGCTTCTGCCCAGGTCAGCGCGGGTACGCACCACCCGGGCGGCTGAGGCGACCTCCAGAAGGAGGAACCCGGTTCTACCCTGAGCAGACCAGAAGACGCAGGTGATGCCAGCGTGAGGCATTTACCATTACCCCCGGCTGTCACACGGTCATGCCGGCGTAGCTCAATTGGCAGAGCACTCGCCTTGTAAGCGAGGGGTTGCGGGTTCAAGTCCCGCCGCCGGCTCGGACTCTGGGCTCGCCATGCCTGCGGAGAGCGCAGGCCTGGTCGTCCTCCGTTCCTTCTGGGGGACGACCCCCAGACCCCCGAAGCGGGGGCTCCGCCCCCACGCCCCCGGGCTCGGCTTCGCCGTCGCGCCTGTCCGGGGGCCGGTTTGCCTGTCGGCTCGGCTTTGCCGTCGCGTTCTACGGCTCGGCTTCGCCATTGCGCTTGTGCCTCGGCTTCGCCATTGGGCCCTCGGCTCGGGTTGGCGGTGTCGACCGCTGGGGGTTGTGCTCGCGCCAGGGGATTTGTCCCTTTTCCTTGGGGTGTGGGGAAACGGTGGTGGTGGGGGGTGGGGCGTGCGATGCTTCGGGCCGGGTCGGGGAGGGTCCATCTCAGGGGGTTTCGTGTCGTTCGCCAGAATCGGGGCGCTGGGCGCCGCAGTGGTTGTGGTTGCGGCGCTGGGGGTGCCGGCGGCGCAGGGGGCTACGGGGCAAGGGCCGGCGGGGCTGTCGCTCACGCGGTGTCGCCTACGCGGGTGCTGGACACACGGGTGGCAGGGCGTCGGATCGAGGCGAACCACGGTCTGAGCGTCGACGTGCCGACCGGGGTGGTGCCGGCGGATGCGGTGGCGGTGGTGTTCAACCTGACCGGAACGGACGTCACCGGGGACACTTTCGTCACGGCTTATCCGGCGGGACAACAGAAGCCGGACGCGTCGAACCTCAACCTGGTCGCCGGCCAGACGGCGCCGAACCTGGTGACGGTGGCACTGAGTCCGGACCGCAAGGTGACGCTGGCCAACGCGTACTCCACAGTGGACCTGATCGCGGACCTCGCGGGCTACTACTCGCCGCAGTCGACGCAGGCCTTTTACCCGGTGTCGCCGATCCGGGTGCTCGACACCCGCTACTTCGACACGGGCGCGTCGCGCTCGCCGCTGGGCAACGACCAGACCCGGCGGGTCCGCCTCGACGGCTGGCTGCCGCCCGGCGCGACGGCGGCGGTGTTCAACCTGACCGCCACCAACGTCTGCGCCCCGACCTACGTCTCCGCGTGGCCGGATGGCGCGGCCCGCTCGGCGGCCAGCAACCTGGACCTGGTGGCCGCCAGACCGCGGCGAACCTGGTGAGGCGCACCGGCCGAGTGTCGCCTACGGCGTGTCCGACGTGGTGGCCACGGCGCAGGACCAGTACCACGTCTACGCGTTGAAGTCCGACGGCACGGTGTGGGAGTGGGGCGGCAACGGGACCGGCGAGCTGACCAACGGGCATCCGGGCGGCGGCGTCGACGTCACGTACCTCGGCAATGGCTTCTACTCGACGATGCCGACCCAGGTGTTGGGCCTGCATGACATCACGGCGATCGTGCCGGGCCACGCGCTGCGCAGCGACGGCACGGTGTGGTCGTGGGGCAGCAACCTGTGGGGCCAGCTGGGCGACGGCCTCCTGGCGTCCAATCTCGACGACTGCTACTCGGACCGCGGCCCGGCCCGGCCGGAGGTCCCGAACTGCGCGTCCGCCACGCCGGTGCAGGTGGTCGGGCTCGGTGACGTGGCCAGGATCGGCACCCGCCTGGCGGTCAAGCATGACGGCACGGTGTGGCAGTTCGGCGGCGTCAACGCCGACTTCACTCCGGAAGCGCCCCATCAGATGACCACGGTGACCGGCGCGGTGGCCGTGGCCGGACAGGCCTACGAGGCCGGCTACGAGACCGCGTACGCGCTGATGCCGGACGGGACCGTGCGGGCCTGGGGCGCGGGTGGCCCCGGACAGCTCGGCAACGGCGGCGACTGCCAATTCGGTGACTGCCCCTCGTCGGCGGAGCCGGTGACGGTCAGCGGCTTGACCGGGGTCACGGCGATCGCCGCGGGCATCCAGGCCGGGTACGCCCTGCGTGCCGACGGCACGGTGTGGGTCTGGGGCTCGGGTTTCAACGGCGCGCTCGGTGACGGCGTCCAGCTCGGCCGCAACGTCAGCGTGCCGGTGCAGGTCCCCGGGCTCAGTGGCGTGACGGGCCTCGGCGACGGCGGCGTCGCGCTGGCGAATCCCTCATAGCTCAGAGAATTCCCCGGGACATCCGGCGTGGCGACGGCCGCGCCGGGTGTCTTTTTCGCGTTGCCGCAGGTAACACGATCGGGTGATACGGAGATGTCGCCTGTGGACGGTCTTTCGATGCCCGTCATCAGGGGTGGAGGTACCTGTGTCAGTAGCCAGACTCACCGCGGCGGCCGCCGTTGCGGTGACAGCACTCTTCGTGGTCGTGCCGGCACAGGCGGCGACGCCGCCGCCGGACTCCGGCACGGTGTTCACCGGGGTGGCGCCGACCCGGGTCTTCGACAGCCGCACCACGGCGAAGATCCCGGCCCACGGCAGCCGGTCGGTGGCCATTCCGACCGGCCTGGTGCCGGCGGACGCGACCGCGGTGGTGTTCAACCTGACCGGCACCGACCCCGACGGGCCGACCTGGCTCGCCACCGGCCCGGGCAAGCAGGGCACGCCGACCACCTCCAGCCTGAACCTGGCGGCCGGCGAGACCAGGGCGAACCTGGTGACGGTCGCGCTGGGCCACGGCGACAGCCCGGGCATCTGGGTGGCCGCCGGCCCCAACGCGGCGGACGCGATCGTCGACGTGGCCGGCTACTACTCGCCCAGCGGCGGCGCGAAGTACACATCCCTGACGCCGCAACGGGTTCTCGACACCCGCAACTCCGCGCCGCTGGGGCAGGGCGGCACCGTGACGCTGGACCTGTCGTCGAAGGTGCCGGCCGGCGCCACCTCGGTGGTGTTCAACCTGACCGGCACCGACGTCACCGGCCCGACCTTCGTCACGGCCTACCCGGACGGGGCGGCCCGGCCGGACGCGTCCAATGTGAACCTGGTGCCCGGCAAGAACACCCCGAACCTGGTGACCGTGCGGGTGAGCGCCGATCGCAAGGTGGCGCTGACCAACGCGTGGTTCTCGACCGACGTCGTGGTGGACCTCGCGGGCTACTACTCGCCGGACTCCACGCAGGCGTTCTATCCGCTGCTGCCGGGCCGGGTGCTCGACACCCGCAACGCCGACGGCTCGCCGCGCGACCCGCTCGGGTCGGGCGAGACGCGGACGCTCAACCTGTACCCGTGGGTGCCCTACGGCGCGACGGCGGCCGTGATCAACATGACCGGCACCGACGTCACCGGCGACACCGTGGTCACCGTGTGGGCGCACGGCGGCGCGCAGCCCGGCGTCAGCAACCTGAACCTGTTGCCCGGCCAGACCTCCGCGAACGCGGCCATCGCGCCGCTGCCGCCGTTCGACCAGGACCGCGGCATCAACATCAACAACCTGCGGGGTTCCCTGGACGCCGTCGTCGACCTCGCCGGTTACTTCGCCCCGGCGCGGCCGGGCTGCACCAGCAACTGCGTCCTGGCCACCGGCGCCAACGACGTCGGCCAGGCCGGTGACGGCACGACCGACGCCGGCAACCGCACGGACGCCAAGGTGTACGGCCTGTCCGGTGTCACGGCGATCGCGAACACCGACCAGAACGGCTACGCGCTGCTGGGTGACGGCACGGCGTGGACGTGGGGCGCGAACGACCGCGGCCAGCTCGGCATCAGCTACGCCGGCAACGGCGAAGGCCCGCTCGGGCAGCGCTATTTCGCCACGGTGCCGACGCAGATCCTCAGCAACAGCACCATCAAGCAGATCTTCCCCGGCATGGCCCTGACCGCCGACGGCCAGGTGCTCACCTGGGGCGGCAACGAGTCCCTCCAGTTGGGCAACGGAAATCCGGACGTCAACTACTTCCAGACCGGCGTGGGCACCATGCTGACCGACGTCACCGCCATCTCGGAGTACCGCAACGGCTCGGGCGGCGTCACCCGGTACGCGCTGAAGAGCAACGGCACCGTGTGGAGCTGGGGCGACAACACCCGTAGCGCGCTGGGCAATCACGATGTCGTCGGCAACAGCGCCTCGCCGGTCCAGGTGTTCGGTCTGTTCGGCTGCACCGGGCTCGGCGCGCGAGTGGTGCTCTGCCCTCCGGCCACCGAGGGCGGCGTGCAGACGCTGTGGCGTTGGGGCGCAATAGGGTCGGGCCAGCAGGACAGCCCGACGCAGCTGCCGCTCGACGGCATCACCGGCTCGATCGTCTCGGTGCAGCGGGACAACGGCCCCAACGCCCGGACCCGGGCGATCCTGTCCGACGGCACGGTGTGGCAGTGGCCCGACAACGACGCGTTCACCGGCGCCTACGTGGGTGCGCCGGTCGCCGGCCTGAGCTCGGTCAAGGCGCTGGCCACCGGGCACGCGCTGGCCACTGACGGCACGGAATGGGCGTTCGCCGACCTGTCGGCCCCGGTCCGCACCGGTGTCGCCGCGATCGGCGACGGCAGCTCCTACGTGTCGGCCAACTGACCGAACCCTCCCGCCGCGCCCCGCACAGAAGTTGCCCCTTGGGGAGGCAACCCTGGCGGGGCGCGGCGGCGTCTTCTCCATGGCCTACCGACTACCACTCGTGTAGTACAAGGGGGAAACCGCATGTCACGCTTGCTCGTGACGCTGACGACGGCGGCCGTTGTGACGCTGTCGCTGACCACTCCGGCGGCGCAGGCCGCCGACACCCCGGCGCCGTCCGGCCTGGGGTTCACCTCGGTCGACCCGACCCGGATCCTCGACACCCGCAACAATCCGCACAAGGTCAACGCGCACAGCGACATCCAGGTGCATGTGCCGGAGGAGCTGGTGCCGGCCGGCGCGACCGCGCTGGTGTTCAACCTGACCGGAACCGACACCGACGGCGCGACCTGGGTGGCCGCCGGCCAGACCGTCAACACCTCCAACCTCAACCTGGCCGCCGGCGAGACCAGGGCCAACCTGGTCACCGCGGCGCTGGACAAGGGCCTGCTGGACCTGCGCGTCGGCCCAGGCTCGCTGAACCTGGTCGTGGACGTCGAGGGCTACTACTCGCCGTCCGGTGCGGGATACACGGCGGTGGCCGGCCAACGCGTGCTGGACACCAGGACCACCGGCCCTGTCGGTCCACAAGGGACTGTCACGGTCGACCTGTCCGCCCAGGTTCCCGCCGGCGCGACGGCCGCGGTGTTCAACCTGACCGGCACCGACGTCAACCGGGACACCTTCGTCACCGCTTACCCAGCGGGACAACAGAAACCGGACGCCTCGACGCTGAACCTGGCCGCCGGCAAGAACACGCCGAATCTGGTCGCGGTGAAGCTCAGCGCCGACCGGAAGGTCAGTCTCGCCAACGCTTTCGGCAGCGTGGACCTGATCGCCGACCTGGCCGGCTACTACTCGTCGGATTCCGCTTCGCGGTTCTACCCGCTGGTCCCGTTCCGCGCGCTGGACACCCGGGACGCCGACGGCAATCCCCGTGAGCCGATCCCCGCCGGCGGCGTGCACGAGATGAACGTGCGGGGTTGGCTGCCCGACCAGTCGACCGGCGTCGTGCTCAACGTGACCGGCACGAACGTGAGGGCCTCCACCTTCCTCAAGGTGTGGCCGTCGCTCACCCAGCAGCCGGACACCAGCGTGCTCAACCTGGAGCCGGGGCAGAGCTCGGCCAACGCGGCCGTGGTGGCGCTCAGCCCGAGCCATGGGCTGGAGATCGGCAACCTGGCCGGCCAGGTGGACGCGATTGTCGACGTCGCCGGCTACTTCGCGCCGAGTTTCCCGTCCTGCACGGCGAAATGCGTGGTGACCACCGGCTACAACGACCTCGGCTCGCTCGGCGACGGCACGACCGACCGGTGGGTCCCGCACGGCCCGACCACGGTACCCGGCCTCAACGACGTCACCCAGGTGACCTCGTACGAGTGGGTGACCACCGCGCTGACCGCGAACGGCCGGGTCTACGCGTGGGGCGACAACACGCTCGGCCAGCTCGGCAACGGCCTGGCCGGTCGCGCCGACACGCCGGACAGCGTCGGCCCCGAGGCCACGTCACAGGGCTACTACGACCCCGCGCCGGGGCGGGTGCAGATCCTGTCCGGCGTGAAGATCGTGGCCATCTCCCACGGGCTGGCCCTCGACGACCTCGGCAACGTGTACTCCTGGGGCCGCAACACCAGTGGTCGGCTGGGCAATGCCAGGCTGGAGGACTACATCGCCAAGACGCCGGAGCGCATCGACGGTCTGAGCCATGTGACCGCGATCGTGGGCAGCGACCGCAACGGCTACGCGCTGGAGGCCGACGGCAGCGTGTGGGCGTGGGGCGACAACTTCAACGGCCAGTTGGGCACCGGCACGAGCGACCGGGGATCGTCGTTTCCGATCAAGGTCCCGGGTCTGCCGACGGTCAAGGCGATCGCCGGCCCGCTCGCGCTCACCACTGACGGCGCGGTATGGCAGTGGGGCCACTGGCAGGACTCCACGGACCGGGACCTCTCCCCGGTGGCGGTGCCGGGCCTGACCGGGGTGACGGCGGTGGCACGCACGACCGCTTACCCGGTGTACGCCAACTACGCCCTGACGTCCGACGGCAAGGTGTGGGCGTGGGGCGACATGGCGAGCAGCATGCTCGGCGACGGCTCGGACTGCGGCCAGACCGGCTGCGAGCGGGTGGATCCCCAGCAGATTCCGGGCCTGGACTCGGTGACGCAGTTGGCCGGCGGCACGATGTCCGGCTTCGCGCTGCGCACGGACGGCACGGTCTGGGCGTGGGGTCACACCTTCACCGGTGAGTTCGGTGACGGCAGGGGAGTCGAGACCGTGCCGACGCCTCGGAAGATCGAGTCGCTGGCGGGCATCGTGTCCATCGGCGACTCCGGCGCCGCGGTGCGCGGCTGACCAGTGACGGCTAGCGGCGTGGCGGGGCCGTCCACGATCCCGCCGCGCTCGCACGGTGAATGAGGTACGTGTGACATTACGCAGACTCGCCATTCTCTTGACGGCCGCCGCATCCGTGGCGCTGTCCGTGGCCGTGCCGGCGCAGGCGGCGCCGTCACTGTCCACTCAGGACGCCGGGGCGGTGTTCACGGCGCTGCCGCCGACCCGGGTCTTCGACACCCGGACCAGCGGCAAGATCGCGGCACACACCAGTCGGTCCTTCGAGTTCCCGGCCGATCTGGTGCCGGGCAACGCCACCGCCGTGGTGTTCAACCTGACCGGCACCAACCCGGACGGCGCGACCTACCTGAGCACCGGGCCGGGCCGCCAGGGCGAGGGGCCCTCCAACCTCAATCTCGGCGTCGGCGAGACCCGGGCCAACCTGGTCACCGTGATGGAGGGACACGGCTGGGACCACGAGGGCATCTGGGTCGGCGCCGGCCCATTCGCGGCCGACGCGATCATCGACGTGGCGGGCTACTACGCGCCGGGGACCGGCTCGAAGTACACGCCCCTGACCCCGCAACGCATGCTGGACACCCGCGACTCCGCGCCGTTGGGCGCCGGCGGCGCCATCACGCTCGACCTGTCGTCGAAGGTGCCGGCCGGGGCCACCTCGGCGGTGTTCAACCTGACCGCCACCGACGTGACCGGCCCGACCTTCGTCACCGCCTACCCGGCCGACCGGCCACGGCCCGACGCGTCCAACCTGAACCTGGTGGCCGGCAGGAACACGCCCAACCTGGTCACCGTGGCGCTGAGCCCGGACCGCAAGGTCAAGCTGTTCAACGCCTATTCGTCGGTCGACCTGATCGCCGACCTGGCCGGCTACTACTCGCCGCAGTCCACGCAGGCCTTCTACTCGCTGTATCCGACCCGGGCGCTGGAAACCCGGGACATCAACGGCAGTCCCGCCCATCCGTTGCTGGCCGGGCAGCCCCGCCATCTCGACCTGAGTGGCTGGCTGCCGGCCGGCGCGACGGCGGCGGTGGCCAACCTGACCGGCACCAACGTCAGCCGGCCCACGGTGATCACGGCGTGGGCCGACGGCGCGGCCAAGCCCGGCGTCAGCAACCTGAACCTGGTGCCGGACCAGACCGCCGCCAACCTGGCCATCGTGCCGGTCAGCGCGGAGCGGGCCATCGACCTGAACAACCTGGCCGGCCAGGTGGACGCCATCGTCGATGTCGCCGGCTACTTCGCGCCGGCGATTGCCGCCTGCGCCACGAACTGCGCGTTCGGCATCCTGGACAACTTCGGCAACGGGAGCGCCAACGACTACCACTCCGGGCCGAAGTTCGCGTACGGGATCAGCGACGTGAAGTCGATCGTCGGCAGCGTGGACGACTCGGCCGTCTACGCGCTCAAGAACGACGGCACGGTGTGGGCGTGGGGTGAGAACAGCAAGGGGCAGTTGGGCAACGGCAAGTACGGCTACGCCGAGGGGCCGACCGGCCACCCGTACTCCGTCCCCCCGCCGCCGTTCTACTCGCCGCTGCCGGCGCAGATTCCGGGGCTGCACAACATTGTCGCCATCGCCGACGAGATGGCGTTGGACAGCGACGGCCACGTCTACACCT
Organism: Kutzneria sp. NPDC051319; assembly: GCF_040682195.1. NCBI lineage: Bacteria > Bacillati > Actinomycetota > Actinomycetes > Pseudonocardiales > Pseudonocardiaceae > Kutzneria > Kutzneria sp. NPDC051319. The sequence goes on from NZ_JBFBAM010000007.1 coordinate 46,129, forward strand.
GGGGCGTCAACACCACCTGGCAGCTCGGCACCGGCGCCACCGACAGCAGCCAGATCGCCGCGTCCCCGGTACAGGTGCCGAACCTGAGCGGTGTCAAGCAGATCGCCGTGGCCGAGTCGTACCGCCGCACCTCCGGCATCACGCGGTACGCGATGACCGGTGACGGCAAGGTGTGGAGCTGGGGCGACAACTCCTGGGGCGCACTGGGTATCGGCGCCCACGCCGACCCGAACAAGTGCATCGGCCCTCCGGGGGCTGACCCTTCGTGCGCTTCCGCGGCGCCGGTCCAGGTGGTCGGGCTGTCCGGGTGTGACGAGTTGGGTTCCCGCCTCGTGCTCTGCAAGAGCAACGGCAGTGTGTGGCGCTGGGGTGGGCTGGGCACCGATCGCGAGAACGACAGCCCGGTCTCGCTGCCGGCACCGACCGGCACGGTAGCCCACGTGCAGCGGGACATCGCCGACACCGCCGGCGCGAGGGGCATCCTGTCCGACGGCCGGGTCTGGCAGTGGAACGACGGTCAGAATTACGACGGCGACATGACCGGCGCGCTGGACCCCGCGCTGGCCTCCGTCGCGGCGATCGCCGACGGGCATCCCGACTGGGTGCTCGACACCGGCGGCACGATGTACCAGGTCGGTCACCCGGCGAACAGCCCGACCGTCACCGGGGTCACCGCCATCGGCAACGGCGGCTACGGGGTGGTCGGCACGCCCTGACCGCGCACCAGGGCCGCGAGGACCAGCCGGATCAGCGGGTGGTCCTCGCTTCCCTTGCGCACGGCGGCGAACACCCGGCGCAACGACTGGTTTCCCTTGACGGGAACGGCGACCGCGCCGGGTGTTCGCGTGAAGGCGTTGCGCGGCACCAGGGCCACGCCCGCGCCGGCGGCGACCAGGGCCACGATGGCGCTGAAGTCGTCCGAGGTGTGCCGGATGTGGGCGTCGGAGCAGGCGAGTAAAAGCACGTCACGGCAAGGGTTTCCGGGCAGCGGGGCGATCCAGGCCTCGTCGCCGAGCGTGCTCACGTCCACTTCGGACTTCCCGGCCAATCGGTGATCGGCCGGCAGCACGACGTCGAAAGGCTCGACGTACAAGGGAAAACGCTTGAGCCGGCGGTCGTCGGTGCGTGGCTCGGGGCGGTATTCCTCGGTGATGGCGACGTCGATCTCGCCGTCCAGCAACAACGGCACACTGGCGTGCCCCTCGGCGTCCTGCACGAGCAGCGTCACGTCCGGGGCGCCGGCCCGCAGCGCGGCGACGGCCGGCGCGACCACCTGGGTGATGGCCGAGGCGAAGCTGGCCAGCCGGACGGGGCCGCGCACGCCGGCGGTGAACGCCGCCAGCGTGGCCTCGGCCCGTTCCAGCTCGGCCGCGACGGCGTTGGCGTGCACGACCAGCAGCTCGCCGGCGGGAGTCAGCCACACCCGCCGGCCCTTGCGCCGCAGCAGCTGCTGCCCGGTCTCCGTCTCCAACGCCGCCAACTGCTGCGAGACGGCGGACGCCGTCAGATGCAGCGCCCGCCCCGCCGCGGTCACCGTGCCGTGATCGGCCAGCGCCCGCAGCACCCGCAACCGTCGGGGATCGATCATCCGTCCATCTTGGACCGCGCCGCGACGAAGGCGTCGACCGCGCGGTTGACATCGTCCAGCGAGTGGGCCGCCGACATCTGCGTGCGGATGCGCGCCTTGCCGTGCGGCACCACCGGATACGAGAAGCCGATCACGTAGATGCCCTGCTCCAGCAGCAGATCCGCCATCCGACCGGCCTTCGCGGCGTCGCCGATCATCACGGGGATGATCGGGTGCTCGCCCGGCAGCAGGTCGAAACCCTCCTCGGTCATGCGGCGGCGGAACAGTTCCGTGTTGGCCCGCAGCCGCTCCAGCAGCTCGCCGGACGAGCTGAGCAGGTCGAGGGCGGCCAGCGCGGCGCCGGTGATGGACGGGGCCAGCGAGTTGGAGAACAGGTACGGCCGCGACCGCTGGCGCAGCATCTCCACGATCTCGGCCCGCCCGGAGACGTAGCCGCCGCTCGCGCCGCCCAGTGCCTTGCCCAGCGTGCCGGTCACGACGTCCACCTTGTCGGTGACGCCGAACAGCTCCGGCGTGCCGCGCCCGGTCGGGCCGGTGAAGCCCACCGCGTGCGAGTCGTCCACCATGACCAGGGCGTCGTAGCGCTCGGCCAGCTCGCAGATCTGGTCCAGCGGCGCCAGATAGCCGTCCATGGAGAACACGCCGTCGGTGGCGATCAGCCGGTAGCGGGCGTCCTTCGACTCCTGGAGGATGCGCTCCAGGTCGGCCATGTCCCGGTTGCGGTAGCGCTGCCGCTTGGCCTTGCACAGCCGCACGCCGTCGATGATGGAGGCGTGGTTGAGCTCGTCGGAGATCACCACGTCCTGATCGCCCAGCAGCGTCTCGAACAGGCCGCCGTTGGCGTCGAAGCAGGAGCTGTACAGGATCGTGTCCTCGGTGCCGAGGAACTCCGAAAGGCGGCTCTCCAGCTGCTTGTGGAGCTCCTGCGTGCCGCAGATGAAGCGGACCGACGCCATGCCGAAGCCCCAGCGGTCCAGCGCCTCGTGCGCCGCCTTCACCAGCACCGGGTGGTCGGCCAGGCCCAGGTAGTTGTTGGCACAGAAGTTGAGCACGCTCTCGCCGGTGACGTTGACCCGCGCCGCCTGCGGGCTGCCCAGCACCCGCTCGGCCTTGTACAGCCCGGCCTCACGGATCTCGGCCAGTCCGGCCCGCAGGTCCTCCCGCATCGCGCCGTACATCACTTCTCCGTCCAGTCGAGTAGCACCTTGCCGCAGCGGCCGGCCCGTGTCGTGTCGAAGGCCGTGCGGTGCTCGGTGTAGTGGAACTTGTGCGTGATCACCGGGGCCACGTCCAGGCCGGCCTGCAGCAGCACCGACATCGAGTACCAGGTCTCGAACATCTCCCGGCCGTAGATGCCCTTGAGGTGCAGCATCTTGAGCACCACCGAGCCCCAGTCCACCGGGAACTCCTTGGCCGGCAGGCCCAGCATGGCGATGCGGCCGCCGTGCGACATGTTGGCGATCATGTCCTGCAGGGCGCTGGGCTGGCCCGACATCTCCATGCCCACGTCGAAGCCCTCGGACATGTTCAGCCGGTCATAGGCGTCGGCCAGCGTCGAATCGGCCACGTTCAGGGCCAGGCTCACGCCGACCTTGCGGGCCAGCTCCAGTCGGTGCTCGCTGACGTCGGTGATGACGACGTGGCGGGCGCCGGCGTGCCGCGCGATGGCCGCGGCCATGATGCCGATCGGGCCCGCGCCGGTGATCAGCACGTCCTCGCCGATGACCGGGAAGGACAGCGCCGTGTGCACCGCGTTGCCCAGCGGGTCGAAGATCGCGGCGACGTCCAGGTCCACCTCGGCGCGGTGCACCCAGGCGTTCTGCTCCGGCAGCACCGCGTACTGGGCGAACGCCCCGTTGCTGTGCACGCCCAGGCCCCGCGTGTTGGCGCACAGGTGGCGGCGGCCCGCCTTGCAGTTGCGGCACGTGCCGCAGACCAGGTGGCCCTCGCCGCTGATCAGGTCGCCGACCTTGACGCCCGTGACGTTGCGGCCGGTCTCCACCACCTCGCCGACGAACTCGTGGCCTGCGACCAGCGGGGGCTTCACGTTGCGCGCCGCCCAGTCGTCCCAGGAATCGATGTGCAGGTCCGTGCCGCAGATGCCGGTGCGCAGCACCCGCACCGCCACGTCCGCGGGCCCGACCTGCGGGTCCGGCACGTCGGTGAGCTCGAGACCCGGCGCCGCGTCGACCTTGACCAGTGCCTTCATGGCCGAAGTCTGACCCCACGCCGCTGTGCAGTCCATCGCGACTTTCTGAATTCGCTTGTTAGTGGTATTTCACAGCAGCGGTCGGCGGCGGGGCGGTAGCCTTTGGTCGTCCGTTAAGGGGAGAACGGCGGTATTCCGGACATGTCCACCGAGCCCGAACAGCCCGCGTACCAGAACTATCCGGCGATGCCGCCGGCCCAGGCCTCGCCCTGGGGCCAGGCCACGCCGCCCGGCGCCCACGGTCTGCCCTACGGCACGCAGCCGCCTCATGGCTCGCAGCCCGTGCCCTACGGCTCGCAGCCGGGCTACTACCCGCCGCCCGGCTACCGTCCGGGGGTCAACGGCTTCGCCGTCGCGTCCCTGGTGCTGGGCATTCTCGGCCCCGTCGGCGGCCTCGTGCTCGGTCTCGTGTTCGGCATCATCGCGCTGGTCGACATCCGCCGCACCGGGCAGCGCGGCAAGGGCCTGGCCATCGCCGGCATCTCCGTGTCCGGCGTGTGGATCCTGCTGGTCGGGGCCTTCCTCGTGGTGGGCCTGTTCGCCGCGGCCACCGATCCCGACCGGGCGTCGTCCTCCAGCTACGACATCAAGCCGGGGCAGTGCTTCGACCGGCCCACCACCAGCAAGGGCGCGACCGTCACCGTGCGGGACTGCGCCACGCCCCATGACGCCGAGGCCTTCGCCGTCGAGCCCGTCCCCGGGTCGGCGTACCCCGGGCTGACCGTCGTCGAGTCCCTCGGCAGCCGCAAGTGCCCCGACGACTCCGACCGCTTCCTCACGCCCGGCCTCAACTACCCCGACTTCGCCGTGCACTACCTGTATCCGCAGGAGAGCTCGTGGTCGCGCGGGGACCGCTCGGTGATCTGCTTCTTCCGCCGCGCCGACGGTTTCCCCTTCACCGGGCACGTCAAGGACACCGGGCTGCCCTACACCGCCGACCAGAAGCGCTACCTGGACGCCGTCGCCCCGTACGACAAGATCGTCGACGAGGAGTACGACACCGCCACCTGGTCGGAGGAGCGGGAGGTCGTCGGTCGTTCCGTTGCCGTGCTACAGAAGGAGATCGAGGTCCTCAAGGCCGGGCCGTGGCCCACCAACGCCGAGTCCGCCATCGGCGAGCTCGTCGCGGCCAAGCAGCTGGAGCTGGCCGACCGCCAGCGGGCCGCCGCCGCCACCGACTCCGACAGCATGGACGACGCCCTCGACGACGCCCTCGACCACGACGGCTCCGAGGTGGACCTCACCATCAGGACGGCCCTGCACCTGCCTGCCCGGTGACCCTTGGCTACGCTGTGCCGTCCGTTGAAGGGGAGGAAACGGTGGTACAGCAGCATGTCCATTGAACCTGAGCAGAGCGACCCGACCCTGCCGCCGGCCGCGCCGGAGCCGATGGCGGTTCCGGCCAAACGCCACTACGTCAAGCCCCTGGTGGCCGGCGTCGTCTTTGTCGTCGTGGCGGCGGGGCTGTTCGTCTACCGCCTGGAGCGGGAGATCCATGCCCCGCCGCCGCCCGTCGCGCCGGCCAGCTACGACTTCCAGGCCGGGCAGTGCTTCGACCGGGAGGACACCACGGCCGAGGTGCCGACCACGCCCCTGGACTGCGCCAAGTCGCACTCCGCCGAGGTGTACGCCGTTCAGCCGCTGTCCGGGGATGCCTACCCCGGGCAGACCGTCGTCCTGGACCTCGGCGACCGCGTGTGCCCGGCCGAGGTGGCCAAGGCGCTCGCGCCCGACACGAACTACGCCGGCGTGAAGACTTCTTTCCTCTATCCGCAGGACAAGGCGTGGGCGCAGGGCGACCGGTCCATCAAGTGCTTCTTCCTCCGGACCGACAAACTGCCGATGACCGGGCACGTCAAGGACAGCGGCCTGCCCTACACGCCCGAGCAGAAGCACTACCGCGACACCGTCAAGCCGTACGACACGATCGTCGGCGAGCAGGACCCCACGGTCGGCTGGACCGCCGAGCGTGACGTCGTCGCGCGGTCGATTCCCGTTGTGCAGCAGGAGATCGCCGCGCTCCAGGCCGGTCCCTGGCCGCACGAGTTCGGGGGCACGATCAAGGAGTTGACCGCCGCCAAGCAGGTCGAGCTGGCCGACCGCCGGCGCGCCGCGGCCGCCACCGACGAGGGCAGCTTCAAGCACGCCCTGGACGACGCCACGGCCCACAGCGGCTCCGAGAACGACCGAACCGTCAAGGCCGCGCTGAGCCTGGCCCCGGCCTGATGGTCACCGCGGCCGGTGCTTCCCGCGCCGGCCGCGGTCCATCACCTTCGATCACCGCTGTTCGCCGCGCCACTCCACCGTCTCGTCGTACGGCCCGATGTGCCGCTGCGGCGGCTGCTGCTGGTGGGTCGGCTCGATCTTCACCGTCCCCGGCGCGAAGCTCGTCAGGATCCCCGTCACCGCCAGCCCGATCGCCAGGTTGATCAGCCCCGTCGTCACCCGGCTGGCCAGGTCCACCGGCAGGCTCAGCGGCAGCACCACCGCGATCAGGGTCAGCAGCACCATGATCCACGTGAAGAACACCGTCGCCCTCGGCGTCGTCACCAGCAGCAAGTGCAGCAGCCCCGTTGCTGCCAGCGCCACCGCCGCCGACACCAGCGCGTAGGTCACCGTGTTCGCGTTGCCCCACACCCCCTCGCCCTTCGGGGCCAGCACGTCCACGTGCACCAGCCCCCGGGCGATCAGGATGCCCACCACCGCGATCAGCCCCGCCACCAGCGCGGTTGCCGCCGCCCCCGCCCACAACCTGCCCGCGTCGACCCGGATCTGGATGTCGTTGTCGGTCATCACGCGTCCTTCCGCACGCCGGCCCTCCCCATGATTGTCCCGCTCCAAGCCGGTGCGCGCCTGCCAGCAATCGGACGTGTCTAGCCGCGCTCCCTCTTGAGCTGCTCCAGGAAGGTCTCGAAGACCGACCGCGGCTCAGCGTCGCCTTCCGGATGGACCTCGATCCCGCCGCCGTCGTTGAGCACGATCTGCCGCCCCGGGTAGGTCCGCCGGGCCGTCTCCACATCCCGCTCGTCGAACTCGCCCGAGTACACCAGCACCCCGGCGAACAGCTCCGCCTTGAACGTCCCGCTCGGCCATCGGCACCGCCACATCTCGATCTCGAACAGCTCGTCCGGTGCGGGCAGATCCGGGCCGGTCATCGGAAGTCCTCCCGAGGTGATGATCTTCGACGCTAAACCCGGCGACCCGTCGAAAACTGGCCGCGTCACTGTCGCGCGGACTTGACGGCACCATCGGATGAAACGCCGGCGGTTGCCTCATCGGGGCGCGGCGGCTCGGTCTGGTCGGCTCCCGAAGCTGTCACTTTCGACACTGAGCCCCTGACCGCGAACGGACCTAGACTCGCGTCCGTTCGAGTGACCGGGCGAGCGGGGAGGCGGGACCGTGCCGTACGAGGCGGCGGGTGGGCGTTACGAGGAGATGGACTACCGGCGGTGCGGGCGCAGCGGGCTGCGGCTGCCGGGGATCTCGCTGGGGTTGTGGCACAACTTCGGGGACGACCGGCCGTACGAGGCGGGCCGGGAGATCGTGCGCCGGGCGTTCGACCTGGGGATCACGCACTTCGACCTGGCCAACAACTACGGCCCGCCGTACGGGAGCGCGGAGGCGAACTTCGGCAGGATGCTGGCCGACGACCTCAAGCCGTACCGGGACGAGCTGGTGATCTCGACGAAGGCGGGCTACGACATGTGGCCGGGCCCGTACGGGGAGTGGGGCAGCCGGAAGTACCTGATGGCGTCGCTGGACCAGTCGCTGGGGCGCATGGGCCTGGACTACGTGGACATCTTCTACTCGCACCGGTACGACCCGGACACGCCGCTGGAAGAGACGATGGGCGCGCTGGTCAGCGCCTACCAGCAGGGCAAGGCGCTGTACGTGGGCGTGAGCAGCTACTCGGCGACGAAGACGCGGGAGGCGGCGGAGATCCTGCGCACGGCGGGGGTGCCGCTGCTGATCCACCAGCCGTCGTACTCGATGCTGAACCGCTGGATCGAGGCGGAGCTGCTGGACGCGCTGGACGAGGTGGGGGCGGGCTGCATCGCGTTCTCGCCGCTGGGCCAGGGCATGCTGACGGACAAGTACCTGAACGGGCTGCCGGAGGGTTCGCGGGCGACGCAGGACAAGTCGCTGTCGACGGATCTGCTGTCGGACGAGAACCTGGCCCGGATCAGGGCGCTGAACGACATCGCGCAGCAGCGGGGGCAGTCGCTGGCCCAGCTGGCGCTGACGTGGACGCTGCGGGATCCGAGGGTGACCTCGGCGCTGATCGGGGCGAGCTCGGTCAAGCAGCTGGAGGACAACGTGGCGGCGCTCAACGCCCCGCCGCTGACGGACGACGAGCTGGCGGCCATCGACAAGCACGCGGTGGAGTCGGGCATCGACCTCTGGGCGAGCTCACACCTGGCGGGCTGACAGGGGAAACCGCACCGTGAACACGGTGGCGCCGGGCCGGCTCTGCAAGGTGACGGCGCCGCCGTGCGCGGTGACGAGGGAGTGCACGACGGACAGGCCGAGGCCGGTGCCGCCGCTGCGCCGGGTGCGGGAGTCGTCGACCCGGTAGAAGCGGTCGAACACCCGGGCCTGGTTCTCGGGGCTGATGCCGGGCCCGCCGTCGGCCACCTCGGCGACGGCCCAGCCGAGCTCGGTCCGCAGCCGCAGCGTCACGGGCGTGCCGGGGTCGGTGTGCACGGCGGCGTTGGTGAGCAGGTTGTCGAGAACCTGCCGCAGCCGCATGGGGTCCCCGATCATGGGCAGCGTGGAGGGCTCGACCTCCAGCGCGAACGGATGGTCGGGGCGAGCGGCCTGGAAACCGTCGGCGGCGGCCACGGCGATCTCGATGAGGTCAACCGGCTCGGGCCGTAGCGGGGCCTCGGCGGCGTCGAGCCGGGCCAGCAGCAACAGGTCGTCGAGCAGCAGGCTCATCCGCCCGGCCTCCTCCCGCATCCGTGCGAGGTGCCGTTCCCGCTCGGCGGGCTCGTTGGCCGCGGCGTACGCGAAGAGGTCGGCGTAGCCACGGATCGAGGTGAGCGGGGTCCGCAGCTCATGGGAGGCGTCGGCGACGAACTGCCGCAGCCGCTGCTCGGCGGCCGACCGCGCGACCAGCGAGTGGTCGATGTGATCGATCATCACGTTGAACGCCGACCGCAGCTCCTCGACCTCGATGCCGCCGCCCTCGCCCTTGGCCCGCACCGAGAGGTCGACGGACTTGGCCGTCAGGTCGGTGGAGGCGACAGTGTGCGCGGTGGAGGACATGTCGGCCAGCGGCCGCAGCCCGCGCCGCAGCACCTGCTGCCCGACCAGGACCAGCACGACCAGCGCGATGCCGAACGTGACCAGATTGACCATGATCATCCGACGGATGGTGGCCTCGGTGTCGCCCTCGGACAGCCCGACCACGGCGACCCTCTTGAGCAGCGGGGTGTTCACGGAGGTCACCGCCATGAACCGGTACCGGACCCCGCCGGCCTCCACCTCCTGCTCGGGGTGCTGCAGGGGGCTGCTCACCAGCGCCCGCGCGGCCAGCGCGATCAGCTGCTTGCCGTCCACCGGCGGATGGCTGGTGCTGTCGGTCAGCTTCACGTTGTTGCCGGGGCTGAACTCGACCGTCACGCCGACCGGCGGATCGTGGTCGGCCACACTGCCGTGCCCGAACTTGCCGGGTGACGGGTTGACGTTGCCGGTCGCCTTGAACTGGCCCAACGTCGTGGACAGCTGGTCGCTCAGCTTGGTGTCCAGGTACTGGTGCAACAGCGACGTCGTCACCACGCCGACCAGCCCGAACACCACCAGCGCCAGCGCGCCCAGCGCCAGCGCGAGCTGGGTGCCCAGCCGCAGCCGCCGCCAGGCGGCGGTCAGCCTGCCCATCAGGTGGCCCGGCGGACCACGTAGCCGACGCCGCGGATCGTGTGGATCAGCGGCTCGTTGCCGGTGTCGAGCTTGCGGCGCAGGTGCGAGATGACCAGTTCCACCACGTTGGACCGGCCACCGAAGTCGTAGTCCCACACGTGGTCCAGGATCTGCGCCTTGGTCAGCACGGCCGGGGAGCGCCGCATCAGGTACCGCAGCAGCTCGAACTCGGTGGGCGTGAGCGACACGTTCTCCTCGCCGCGGCGCACCTCGCGGGTGTCCTCGTCCAGCTCCAGATCCTCGACCGCGAGCACGGAACGCTTCCAGCCCGGGCCGGTGGTGCGGCGCAGCACGGCCCGCAGCCGGGCCATCAGCTCCTCCACCGCGAACGGTTTGACCAGGTAGTCGTCGCCGCCCCGGGTCAGGCCGGCGACCCGGTCGGCGGTGGCGTCCTTGGCGGTCAGGAACACCACCGGCACCATCGCGCCGGTGGCCCGCAGCCGGTCCAGCACGGTGAAGCCGTCCAGGTCGGGCAGCATGAGGTCGAGCACGACGATGTCCGGGTTGAACGCCGCCGCCTCGGTCAGCGCGGACGAGCCGTTGTTGGCCACCCGGGCGTGCCAGCCCTCGTACTTCGCCACCGTGGCCACCAGGTCGGCGATGTGGGGCTCGTCGTCGACGACCAGCAGTCGTACCGGGGCCTCCGCCTTGTCAGCTCGCACGTGACCATGGTGCGGCCTGCGGCGGGCGCCGGGCGAGTCGACGCCCCGGTCGACAGCCGACCGACAGAACTTGCACAGCCGCCGCACAGGCTCGTTCGCCATTGTTGAGGTCATGCGGCACGTCGAGCAGGTGATGGGGATGCCGGTCTCGGTCGACGTCCGCGACCCGGTCGACGGCGCCCCGCGGCACATCGACCTCCCGCGGCACATCGACCTGCTGTACGCCGACCTGCGCCGCGTGGATGCCCGCTTCAGCCCGTTCCGCCCGGACAGCGAGGTCAGCCGCTACGGCCGGGGCGAGGTCGCCGAGGTGTCGGCCGAGCTGGCCGAGGTGATCGACATCTGCCGGCACTACGAGCGCATCAGCGACGGCGCCTTCACCGCCACCCCGCCCGGCCACACCTTCGACCCGTGCGGCGTCGTCAAGGGCTGGGCCGTCCAGCGGGCGGCCGATCAGCTGCGGGATCGAGGGGTTGAAAGGTTCTGTGTCAACGCCGGCGGCGACGTCGTGGCCATCGGCGAGCCCGAGCCCGGCCGCCCCTGGCTGGTCGGCATCCGCCACCCCGAGCAGGCCGACCGCATGTGCGCCGTCCTGGGCGTTCGCGACCTGGCCGTCGCCACCTCCGCCACGTATGAACGGGGCGAGCACATCCTCGACGGCCGCACCGGTCTGCCGGCCCGTGGCCTGCTCAGCGTCACCGTGGTGGCCGCCGATCTCACCACCGCCGACTGTGTTGCCACCACTGCCTTTGCCATGGGCCGCCCCGGCGTCGCCTGGGCCGACTCCCAGCCCGGCTGCCTGGTCTTCGCCGTCGACGCCGACCTGGCCGTCCACCGCTCCGCCGCCCTCGACCCCTACCTCATCGCCGACGTCGTCTAACCCCCGCGTGTCCCGCTCTCCGGCACACCGAAACACGCTTTCAGGCACACAGCCGTGCCACGCCCCTGACGCCACATTCGACTCCCCCCCGCCCCGGGGGTGCGGGCGTGCGGGGGTGGCTATGAAGACAGGCGGGCCAGGCGGAGGCCGCTCAGCAGGAGTTCCAGGCCGAACTCGAAGGTCTCCGTGGTGCGGTGCCCGGCGCCGGCGGCGGTGAGCAGGGGGAACAGCACGGGATCCGGTTTCTCGGTGTGGGGCTGGGCGGCCTGCTCGTCGGCGACGAAGCCGGTGACGTAGCTGAGCAGGCAGACGAGGGCGCGCATGGCGTCGGGGGTGGTGAAGCCGGCGGAGGTGAGCATGCGCAGGGAGAGCTCGGCGAGGCGGTTGACGGCGGGGTCGGCGGTGCAGGCCTCGGCCAGGACGCGGGCGCCGTCGCGGTGCGAGAGCAGGGTCTGCCGGTAGGCACGGGCGATGTCGCCGAGCTGGTCCATCCACGCGCCGTCGGGGGCGATGCCGCCGATGCCGTCGCGGATCATGGCGGCGGCCATCTGGTCGACGAGATCCTGGCGGTTGCGGACGTGCCAGTAGAGGGCGGGCGCCTGAACGTGCAGCCGTTCGGCCACGCCGCGCAGCGTGAGGTCGGCCAGCCCGACCTCGTCGAGCAGCTCCAACGCGGCCTGCACGACGGCGTCCCGACTCAGTTTCACGAGTGACACCTTAACGATGTTCTCCGGGCGCTTAACGGCGTTAAGGAAATCCGAACCGATCAAGTGCGAGCATCGAGTTTGCCGCCGCGACCTGACGGGCAGGCGATGGGGGTCGGAGAGGAGGCCAGCTGGTGCCGTTGTCGCGTCGCGCGTCTGGCTCGGCGGCCCTGAACACCGGTGATGCTCCGATAGGGTGGGGTGGCTGTGACCGGTCACACGCGCTCTGTTACGGTTGCCGCGCAAACCGGGGAGCGGCTGGGTTTGCCAATTCCGTTGGCGCAAGGCCACTTCCGCTTCGCCAGACCTTGATCACCGGCAGGTCGGGACCCCCGCTCGGGGTGGGTTCCGAGCTGTTGGCGGCCACACTGGCGCAGCGCGGTCCCGTCGTCCGCAATCGGGAGCGGACGGCGGGATCGCTTCGCATGCGACCGCCGGCTGTCGGGCCACGAATCGGGCAAAGATGTCCGGGTTTTTCGACCTGTGGCCGACCAACCCGGGGACCCGCCGGCCCTGGTGGCGGTAGCTTGCCCGTCAGAACCACCTGATGGGGCGGGAGCAGCTCGTGACCAGCGCGCATCCGGCAGTCCGTCGCGGCGGTGTCCTGATCCGCCTGCTCGGCCGGCCTGAGATCCTCGGGGTCGACGGTCCACTTCCCGTCGACTCGGCCGAGGCCTGCACGCTGCTCACCAGAATCGCGTTGCACCCCAACGAAATCGTGCTGACCGAGCACACCGAGGCGGCCGACGAGCTGCGGGTGCTGCTGGACAAGGCCGACCCGGGCGGCGACACCGAATTGATCACCGAGCGCTTCGGCTACCGGCTGCGCATCGACCCCGAGCGCATCGACGTGCACGACCCGACGGCCATTTCCGCCGCCGATCTGGTGCTGCTGCCGGACGCGCTGCGCCGCGACCTGGTCGGCCGCCAGATGACCGAGCTGCACCGGCAGGGCCGCCGCGCCGAGGCGCTGGCCGTCTACGAGCGCATCCAGGCCGGCCGCCGCGACCAGCCGCTGGACCCGGTGCTGCGCGCCCTCTACGACCGCATCCTGTACGACGACCCGTCGCTGCTGCCGCCGGAGCCGTCCAGTGTGGAGATCGCCGGCGTGGTCGTGCCGGCGCAGCTGCCGCCGGCCCCGACCGGCTTCACCGGACGCCACGAGGAACTGTCCAGCCTGGACCGTCTGCTCCAGGAGGACACGTCCACGCTGGGCGTTGTCGTCGGCGCCGCGGGCACCGGCAAGACCGCGCTGGCGGTGACCTGGGCCGGTCAGGTGGCCCGGGAGTTCCCCGACGGCCAGCTCTTCGTCTGCCTGCGCGGGTACGACCAGAACCGGCCGCCGGCCGAGCCGGCCGACGTGCTGCGGCGGTTCCTGATCGCGCTGGGCGTCGCGCCCCAGGCGGTTCCGGTCGACCTGGCGGAGCGGGCTGCGCTGTACCGGTCGCTGCTGACCGGCCGCCGCATGCTCGTGATGTTGGACGACGCCCGCGACTCCGAGCAGGTGCGGCCGCTGCTGCCCGGCGGCCGAGGCCCGTTGACCATCGTCACCAGCCGTCGGCGGCTGGACGGTCTGGTCGCGCGGGACGGCGCCGCCTACGTGCCGGTGGGCACGCTGCCGGGCCCGCAGGCGGTGCGGCTGCTCGACGAGGTCTCGGACATCGCCTGGTCGCAGCGCGATCCGGTGAATGCGTCACGAATTGCAAACCTTTGTGGTCATCTTCCGCTGGCCCTGCGGATCGTGGGCGCGCGGCTGGCCATGGCCCCGAACGGCACGCTGGCCCGGCTGGCCGACGAACTGGCCGACGAGCGGCATCGGCTCCAGGTGCTGGACATCGAGGACGCCGACGACGACATGCAGGTCAGCGTGCGGCGGGCGTTCGACGTCTCCTACCGCACGCTGCCGCCGGAGTTCGCGTCCGTGTTCCGGCTGCTGGGTTTCTTCCCCGGGGCCAACTTCGGGCCGCACCTGGTCGCGGCCATGGGCAACGGCTCGGTCGGCTCCGCCCGCACGGCGCTGCGCGCGCTGAGCGCCGCCCACCTCATCACCGAGACCAGCCAGGACTGGTTCACGATGCACGACCTCGTGCGGCTGCACGCCCGTGAGGTCGCCTCCGCCGAGCTCACGCAGGCCGAGGCGTTCGCGGTCGGCGCGCGCGTGCTGGAGTACTACTGCGTGGTCTCGGACCGGGCCCGCCGGCTCATCCGCCCGCCGGCCGACTCGTTGGCGCCGAGCCTGTGCTCGCTGGTGGCCACGCCCCGGCTGGAGAACCGGGCCCACGCGCTGACGTGGTTCGAGCGCGAGCGCAGCAACCTGCTTTCCGTCCTGCGCAACGCGCACCAGGGCGCTTTCAGCACGCACGTGTGGCAGCTGGCCCGGCTGCAGCTGGACTTCCTGGCCACGCACTGCCCGTGGGAGGACTGGCGCACCAGCCACGAGCTGGGGCTGGCCGCGGCGAAGGCGGCCGGCGACCGCAACGGCGAGGCCCTCATGCACCACGGCCTCGGCCTGCTCTATGGGCGTCTGGGCGAGCACGAGCGCGCCCTGGCCGAGCACGAGGCGTGCCGACGGCTGGCCGAGGGTGACGGCGACCTGCCGGTGGTGGCCCTCGGATCGGCGCATGCGGCGTCGGCGCTGTTCCACCTGAGCCGTCATGACGAGGCGATGGCGTTGTCGCGTCAGTCGCTCGCGCTGTACCGGCTGCTCGGCGACCGCTACCGGCAGGCGCAGCCGCTGAGCACGCTCGGCGAGCTGGCCCGGTTGAGCGGCGACTACGAGGGTTCGCTGGCCTACAACCAGCAGGCGCTGCACATCTACCAGCAGTACGACGACTCGGAGCGGCAGGCGTGGGTGCGGGTGCACCTGGGCGAGACCAACCGCGCCGCGGGCTGGCTGGACCACGCCGAGGCGTCGTTCACCGAGGCCGTCCGGCTGTCCCGGGTGAGTGGCACCGCGCTGCGTGAGGGTTACGCGGTGCGGGGTCTCGGCGATGTCTATCTGGACCGCGGCGACAAGCTGGCGGCCCGCCAGGTGTGGGAAGAGGCACTGCGCACGTTCGGCCACATCGGCGCGCCGTGGGTGGCCAGCGTGCGGGCGCGGCTCGCGAAATTGTTCGGCTGAGGGAACTCGGAGCCCCGGTCACGCGTCACAAGCTTCATGCCGGACGGGTGACACGAACGGACCAGCACCGTGACCATCGACTACTGTGAGTAGTCTTTTGTTAGCCTGTTCCGGGGAGACGCCTCACGAACGGTTAACAGGTTCCCGTAAGTTGGACGCATCGCTCGCCTCAGGGAGCTGCCCCGAATGATGCTGCCGTCCACGACCGTCGAGCGAGCAGGTGCCACGCTCGAGTTCGGCGTGCTCGGTCCGGTACAGCTGCTGGTCGACGGGCGCCCGGTGCCGCTCGGTGGATCCGGCGTGCGCAGCCTGCTCGCGCTGCTGGTGCTCGACGCCAACCAGGTCGTCTCGTTCGATCGCATCGTCGACGCGCTGTGGGCCGACGAGCCGCCGGAGACGGCGCGCACCATCGTGCACGGCTACGTGTCCAAGCTCCGGCGCATCCTGGCCAAGGCCGGCGGCGCCGCCTCCATCCGCACCCAGCCGCCCGGCTACGTGCTCCAGGTGCAGCCCGAACTCGTGGACCTGCACCGCGCCAAGCGATTGATCGGCGACGCCAGCGGCCGCCCGGCGGCCGAGCGGGCCGAGCTGCTCGGTCGCGCGCTGGAGCTGTGGCGCGGCCCGGTGCTGGCCGGCGCGCAGCTGCAGAAGACGGGCCAGCCCGACATCGACGAGCTGCGGCTGGTGGCCGTGGAGGAACGCGTCGCCGCCGACTTGGAGCTGGGCCGGCACGCCGAGGTGATCGGCGAGCTGCGCCGGTTGGTCGACGATCATCCGTTCCGTGAGCGGCTGCTCAGCCTGCTGATGCTGGCCCAGTACCGGTCGGCCCGGCGCATCGACGCCCTGGTCTCCTACCGGCGCTTTCACCGGTACGCCACCGAGGAACTGGGCATCGATCCCGGCCCCGAGCTGCGCCAGCTGCACGAGCAGGTGCTGCGGGACGACCCGGGGCTGCGGTTGCCGACGCGGACCCAGGCCGGCCGGCAGGTCTACGGCCCGGTCATCCCGGCCCAGCTGCCCGCCGCGACCAGCGCGTTCGCCGGCCGGGACGTGGAGCTGGCGTGGCTGGACGGCCTTCAGCACGGTGGCGGCGTCGAAGGCGCGATCACCGTCGCCGGCGTGGTCGGCCCGGCCGGCATCGGCAAGACCGCCCTGGCCCTGACCTGGGCGCATCGCAACGCCGGCGCCTTTCCGGACGGCCAGCTGTTCGCGGCTCTGCGCGGCTTCGACCCCGGCCACGAACCGACGTCGCCGGCCGAGGTGCTGACCCAGTTCCTGCTGGCCCTCGGCGTGCCGGCGGAGGCGATCCCGTTCGACCTCAACGAGCGCGCGGGCCTCTACCGGTCGCTGCTGGCCGAGCGTCGCGTGCTGGTGCTGCTGGACGACGCCCGCGACTCCGAGCAGGTGCGGCCGTTGTTGCCGGCCGGCTCCGGTTCGCTGGTGGTGGTCACCAGCCGTCGTCGTCTGGACGGCTTGGTGGCCCGCGGCGGCGCGCGGCTGCTGGCGTTGACCACGTTGTCCAGCGAGGCTTCCGTTCGCCTGCTGGACTTTTCGACCGGACATCAGCGCCGCAGCGCCGAGATCGACTCGCTGCGACGGCTGGCCGCGCTCTGCGGGCACCTTCCGCTGGCGCTGCGCATCGCCGCCGCCCGGCTGGCAGCCAGTCCACAATGGACGGTTGACGACCTGGTCGGCGAGCTGGCCGACGAGCAGCACCGGTTGCGCGCCCTCGACCTGGAGGACGCCGACACCAGCGTGCGCGGGGCGTTCGACGTGTCGTACCGGACGTTGCACCCGGACCTGGCCGAGACCTTCCGCGCGATCGGCGTGCACGAAGGCGCCTCGGTGTCGCCGCACGTGGTCGCGGCCCTGACCGAGGTCGACCTGGTGACCGCCCGCCGCCGGCTGCGCGAGCTGGCCAGCGCCCACCTGCTGGCCGAGACCAGGGCCGACCGCTACACGCTGCACGACCTGATCCGCCTGCACGCCCGCGAGATCGCCGCCACCGAGCTGACCGGCCAGCAGCGGACCCGGGCCGTGGAAAAGCTGGTGAACTACTACCTCCTCGTCGCGGACCGGGCGCACCGGCTGATCCGCCCGCCTCGGGACAATCACGTGGCCGCGGTGTCCGGCGAGGGCGTCGAGATCCCGATGCTCGCCTCGGCCGAGCAGGCGTTGCGCTGGTTCGACACGGAGTGGCCGAACCTGGTCGCCGCCGTGCAGCTGGGCGCGGCGGCCGGGCTCCACCGGCTGACTTGGCAGCTCGCGCTGTGCCTGCGCACCTATGTGTACCTGCGGGGTCTGACATCCGACTGGGCCGCGGTGTTCGAGCTGGGCCTGCGCGCCGCTCGTGCGGTGGGTGACCGTGACGGCGAGTCGCGCATGCTGCGCGGCCTGGGCAACGCCGCCGAACTGGTAGGCGAGTACGAGCTGGCGCTGCAGCGCTATGTCGAGGCCCACACCATCGCCGTCTACCTGGACGACCCGGCCCTGATCGCGCTGACCGGCGACAACCTCGGCGGCATCCTGTCCGAGCTGCGCCGGTTCGACGAGGCCGAGGCCCACCTGAACACCTCGCTCGGGCTGTACCGGCAGATCGGCGACGGCCAGGGCGAGGCCATCGCGCTGAACAACCTCGGCGTGCTGGTCCAGGACCGCGGCGAGAACGAGAAGGCCTTCGAGTACTACCGGCGCGCGTTCCAGCTGCACCGGGACGGCGACAACCACGAGGACGGCGCCCGCTCGCTGGCCAACCTGTGCTGGGTGAGCCGGCAGCTGGGCCGCTACACCGAGGCCGAGGGCTACGCCCGCGACGGCCTGCGACTGGCCCAGACCTACGGGATGGCCTACGTCGAGGCGATGCTGCACCACCAGCTCGGCGAACTGCACCTTGAGCAGGGCCGTGGGCAGGCCGCGCGGCTCGAACTCAACCTCGCGCTGGCCGTCTACCGGCGGATGCGCTCGCCGTACGCGGACGCCGTCGACACCCTGTTGGCTGGTTTAGCCGACGTTTAGTGCCCCCGTCAGGCGATGTGAAAACGTTGAAGGCGGACACCGCTGACGCTGTCCACGGGCGGACTGCGTGCGGGTGATGCTGGGGGACCCAGAGGGGGTCTGTCACCCCATCGGTTCAGGCGACGCTCGGGGAGAGCGCCGGCTGGACCGCGTTGTGTGGTTCCTACTTGCACCTGGGGGTCAGGTAGGAACCACACAGCCTCGGGCGGCGTGTGCTCGCGGAAACCGCGAGCCACGTCGTCCGTCTTCTCTTCCGGGGGACGATTCCCGTTGCCGGGCCGTGCCCGGCGGGTCGGATTCCGCTCAGAGCTCGCCGAGCTCCGGCCGCTTCGCCGTGAGACCGTCGCCCGAGTGCACGCGGCGCAGCCGCCGTCCGATCCACGGCATGAAGAAGTCCTTGGCCCAGCGCAGATCCTGCTGCCGCCGGGCCAGTCCACCGAGCGGCACGGCCGGCGGCCACGGGTCGTTCCACGAGTCGGCCTTGACGCCAAGGCGGTCGGCCACCAGCAGCGCCAGCCGCCGGTGACCCTCCGGCGAGGGGTGCAGCCGGTCGGCCGCCCAGGCGCGGGAGTCCCGCAGCATCTCCAGCGGCCACAGGTCGACCACGGTCGCGCCGTGCTTGTCGGCGATCGCCCGCAGGTGCCCGTTGTAGGTGGCGATCTTGCCGCGGAGCCGGCCCAGCACCGGGGTGCCCCTGGTGTCCATGCCCGTGAAGATCACCACGTGGCTGCCGGCCGCGGCCAGCTGTGTGGCGGCGTCGTCGAACAGGGCGGCGATCCGGTCCGGGTCGCTGCCCGGGCGGATGATGTCGTTGGTGCCGGCGCACAGCGTCACCAGGTCGGCCTTCATCGCGGCGGCGATCGGCACCTGGTCGGTCAGGATCTCCAGCATCTTGCGGCTGCGCACGGCCAGGTTGGCGTAGCGGAACTCCGGCGCGTCCGCGGCCAGCAGCTCGGCCAGCCGGTCGGCCCAGCCCCGGTAGACCTGGCCGTCCGGCCCGAGATCCTCCAGGCCCTCGGTGAAGCTGTCCCCGACGGCGACGAACGTGGTGAAGCGGTGCGGCACTGCGGTCCCTCCCTCGAATCCCCCGGCAAACTGGTTGAACTGGCCAACCAATCAGTCAGGATGCACGGCCCGGCTCGACCTACGCCACCGTCGGTCACGGCGCCGCCGGTGATCGGCTACCACTAGGGTCTGCGCCATGTCCGCACGCGTGCTCCCGCTGGTCGCGGGCCTGCTCCTGCTCACGGCCTGCTCCTCAGGTGGCAACACGTCCGGCGGGACCGGCACTCCCGGCGTGTCCGGGATCTCATCGCAACGGCCGGCTTCGCTGGACGGCGTCGACCCGTGCACGCTGCTCGACGACAAGGGCCGGGGCGCGCTCGGCATCGCCACGCCGCCACACAATGGGGTGAATGTGACGGCCACCAGCTCGTGCGGCTGGTTGCTCGGCGACGGCTACTACGCCACCGTCAGCCTCTTCACCCAGGTCGGCCTGGATGACCTGGCCGTTCCCGCCGGCACCACGGCCACCACGGTGGGCGGGCGGCCCGGCAAGAAGGTGCTCAAGACCGCCGACCCGGGCTGCTCGGTCTACCTCGCGGCGACCGCGCACTCCAGCGTGCAGATCGACGTCGACCAGGGCAAAGACCCCGAGGTGGCCTGCTACGACGCGCTCAAGGTGGCCTTCGTGGCCGACGGTCGTCTGCCGGCCGCGACCTGACCCGTCCAGGGGCTACTGTCTGCGCCGACCCTGTCGCTCTCGGTGGACCCTGGAGTTGGTGATGCAGCGCTACGGGTGGCTGGTCGCCGCCGCCGCGACCGGCGTCGTGGTGGTTCTCGTGGCAGTCGTCGCCGGCGGCAGCGACGCCGCCCCGCAGCCGCACCCCGGTGATCTGCCGCCGCTCGGGCAGCCCGTCGTCGTGCAGGAGCCGGGTGGCGGGGAGCCGCTCAGCTACGGCGACACCGCCGCCTACGACGCCTGCGCGCTGCTGTCCACCCGCACGCTCGGGGACCAGGGCGTGCGCATCGATCCCGGTTCGTCCTTTATCGACAGTCACCTCGACGGCGACGTGCCGGCCGATGCCGCCGTGCCGCAGGGCGGCCTGGACTCCATCAGCAACTGCCGGTACACCCTGGTCGGCGGGGACGAGCTCAGCGTCACCGTGCAGCAGACCCCGTTCACCACTTCGGACAAAGTGGACCAGACCCGCTCGTGGCCGCTGCAGAACAACGCCGTGATGCGGCACGACCGGGGGCTGGAGGTGTCGTCCTATCGCGACGGCGCCGGCTGGACGACGGTGATCGGCCGGCCCAAGCTCGCGGTGACGATCAGCTTCGACCTGCGCCGACCGGTGTACGGCGACCGGGACCAGCACCAGTTCGTGCTGGACGTGACCCGGGCCGTGGTCGACGCCGTGGTCGCCGGGGCCGCCGGGCCGGCGGTGTACCGGCACACCGCGCCGTTCACCGGCGTGAAGAGTCCGTGCCTGCTGCTGTCCTCCGACGCCTTCCAGCAGGCCTACCCCGGTGGCCCGTCCTCGCTGGTCCTGGAGTACGCCGACGCCGGCTTCGCTGCCGTGTCGCAGGACGACGGCGAGACCGCGCTGCGCACCTCCGCCAGCTGCGTGCGGTCCAACGTCGTGCCCGACGGGGCGCTCGGTCCGCAGTACCGGGAGATCCGGATGGACATGACGGTCTGGGACAAGCCGCAGTGGACCGTCCAGCACGACCGGGCCGACTGCGGCGGCCAGGCCGTGACTCTTGGCGTGACTCTTGGTGACGGCGCCAGTTGCCTGACCGATTCAGGGCCGTCGACCTGGAATCTGTCCTTCCGAACGGGACGATCGGTGATCACGCTTTCCACCGGCGGCACGGCCGCTGGTGACCGTGAGACGGTGAAACGCCTGCTCACGCCGGTCGCGCGGGCCGTGGTCACGCGACTGCGGTGAATATCTCCTCCGACCGGGAACCTTGGTGAACTATTCCGCGTCCGAGTGGACGATTCGCTAGCATCAGGAACCGTCAGCACTCAGGGTGGGGAGAGGCATGTCGACACCAGGGGACCAGTCGTCGATGGACCCGGCGGCGCAAGCCACGTACGAGTACGCGCAGCGGGTCAACCAGCAGTCCGGCGGTGGGGGCGGGCTGTTCGGCGGTCTCTTCTCGATGGTCGAGGGCCTGTCGGGCGCGGCCCAGACCGGCCAGTTCGCGGTCGACGAGAACACCGCCAAGGTCATCAACGACAAGCTGACCGAGATCAAGAGCATCGCCGCGAAGGCGCGTATGCGGCTCCTCGATCCGAGCACGATGCCCATCGGCGCCGGGTACGCGCAGCAGATCGCCCAGCGCAACCTGCAAATCTCCAGCGGTGGCCAGGATTCGGGCTCGCAGCAGATGTACCGGTTCGCCAGCAGCCTGGACGCGCTCATCGAAGCGATCAATTCCAGTGTCACCGGATACCAGAGCACCGATCAGGATGCGCACGGCGGCGTGAAGCGGGCGGGTAATTACTAGTGCGTCGTTCCTTGCTACTGACCGTGGTCACGGCCGGTGTCGCGTTGGCGGCTGCCGGCTGTGGCGGAGCCGCGGGCGGCACCGCTTCGCCCGCGACCGACACCAGCGCCGGGTCGGCGACGACCACCAGCGCTGCCGCGCCGGCGTTCGACAAGTGCGCGGTGCTGCCGCAGGACGTGCTGGTGTCGATGGGGCTCGCCGATCCGCCCAAGGTCGACCCGGACACCGGCCAGTGCACCTGGTTCGCCCCTAACAAGGATGGTGTCGGCACCCAGGTCGGGTCCTACCCGCTGGACAAGCGGCCGGATCCCAACGGGCTCCACCCGACCCTCACGCCGTTCACGATCGGCAGCCACAAGGCCATGCTGGTCGCCGCGCCGGACGCCGGCACGTGCGGCGTGGACCTGGCGCTGGACCCGAACACCACTTTCATCATCAGCGTGGTGGCGCTGGACTCGAAGACCGCGCCCGCCGCCTGCGACCACGCCAGGGCGCTGGCCAACGGCGCCGAGCCGAAGCTGCCGAAGTCATGAGTCTTCTCGAAACAGGGGGTATGGAGCGATGACGGGACACCCCGCGGTTCCCCATCCGAACGCCAACTACCCGGGCTTGTCGCACGACGACCTCAAGAAGCTCGTGACGACCAACGTCGACCCGGGCGCGGCGTACAAGGCCGGGGACGAGTGGAAGGACCTCGCCGGGCAGCTGCGCGAGGCCGCGATCACGCTGGACGCGGCGATCAACGGGTCGCAGTCGCACTGGGAGGGTGCGGCGGCCGACCTGGCTCGCGCGCACCTGTCCAAGGTCCGTGACTGGAGTGCCGACACCGCGGAGTTCTTCAACGCGACCGGCACCGCCATGCACGACCAGGTGGACGCGGCGGCCAAGGCCAAGACCGACATGCCGGAGCCGGTGAACTTCGACCCGGTCAAGATGATGGAGCACGCGGCCGGCAACCCGATTGCCATGATCGCGCTGCCGGTGCAGATGTACACCACCTACAACGCCTCCAACGAGGCCAAGGACAAGGCCGTCAAGGTGGTCGAGACGCGGGACGCCTCGATGCAGCTGGCCTCGTCCTCCATCCCGGCCTTCACGCCGCCGCCGGACATCAGCGGCGGCAGCACGGCCAGCACCACGGTGGCCAGCGCGGGCCCGGTGGGCTCGGGCAGCGGAGTCGCGGCGTACCAAGGGCATTCGGGCGGCGGCAGCTACGGCGGCGGCAGCTCGTACAACCCGGGCGGCGCGAACTACCACCCGGTGGCCACGGGTCCCGGCGGCGGCAGCTACACGCCCGGCCCGGTCGGTGGGACGGGCAGCGGCCCGACCCAGATCGCCGGCTACGACCCCGGTCATGGCGGCCCCGGCTACACCAACCAGAACTTCGGCAACACCCCCGGCGGCAACAGCCCGTACGGGCCCGGCGGCGGAAACCCCGGTGTGGCCGGCGGTTTCGGCCCTGGCGGCGCTGGTGGCGCCGGCGGTGGCGCCCGTGGCGGCATGGGCATGGGCGGCTCCTCGTCGACGTCCTCGGCGGGCAAGCCGGGCATGGGTGGCTCGACCGGCGCGGGCAGTGCGGCCGAGGGCGCCGGTGCGCGCGGCGGCATGGGCGGCGCTTCGGGCAGTGCCGGCCAGTCCGGCATGGGCGCGGGCGGCGCCGGCCGTGGCGGCAAGAAGGAAGAGGACAAGGAGCACAAGCGGCCGACCTTCCTGGTCGAGACCGACGACGTGTTCGGCGACGGCCAGATGGTCGCCCCGACCGTCATCGGTGAGAATCCGACCGGCGGGTACTGATGCCGCCGATCGCGATCCTCCCGCTGGCCGCGTTCGACATCGTGTGGGAGGACCTGCGACTCGGGTCCGTGCCCTATCCGTTCGACGTGCCCAGCCACGGGGCGACCCTGGACGAGCGCGCGCGGTTGCGCACGGCCGTGTACGAGGACCTGGAGCGGGGTGGGCTGGCGCGTGGTCGCCAGCTCGACCCCAACCTCCACGACGCGCTCCAGCTGTTGGCGCGCCCGCACGTCCAGCTGGACACCATCTCCACGCTGGACCGCGAGCGCGGGCTGATGCTGTACGCCGCGACCGTGGCCGTCGGGCAGCGGGCGCTGCTGGCCGTGCAGCAGGGCGGCACGATGCGGCTGGAGTACATCCGCGACACCGCGCTGGCGGCGTCGCTGGTGGCCCTCCTGCCGCCGCACCAGCCCGGCCCCGGGCAGCAGGTTTCGGTGCCGGCCAAGGAACTCGCGCAGCCCAACCGGCACAGCCCCGAGTCCCAGACGCTGACCACCATGCTCGGCGAGCCCGTGCTGCGGCTCGGGCAGTTCGCCGGGGCCATGTTCGACGAGCACGGTGTCGGACGGCGCATGCCCGGGTTGAGCTGGTTCGACACCGAGGCCGGCCGCTACCTCGGCGTGGCCGGGCGGGGCCGTGACGGCGAGGACTGGGCCACCCTCTCGCCGGCCGACGCCAGCGGCCTCATCCACCGCCTCGGGGACATGATCAGGATGGCCAACCGACGCTGAGGATTACTCCTCGGTCGGCTGACATTGTTGACACGAACGGGTGAGTAACTGCTCCATCCGGTAGCGCTCATGGTTCGCTGCCCGATGGTCCGACCGACTGGTCGATGGAGCAGGAGTTTCCCCGTGCGTTTGTCGTTGCGATCGGCGGTGTCCGCGAGCGCGGCCATTGCCGCCGTCATCGGTGTCGTTGTCGGCGTGCTGCTCGTGTCCACTTCGGACGGTCAGGCGCCGGCCCGCACCATCGACCGCGGCGGGCAGCCGCTGGCCACCAGCGGCCAGGAGGGGCCCGACGGTCTGCCCATGGACGGCGACGGCTTCCCCGTCACGGTGATCGCCTCCACGGTGACCGTCAACGGCACCACGACCGTGAAAACCGTGACCGTGAGCAAACCCGCGCCCAGCACCCAGGCCGAGGTCGTCGGGGCCACCCTCACCACCACGGCGGTCACCACGACGACCACGACCGTGCCGCCGACGACCACGACAACCCCGCCGGCCACCACGACCACCACCACCGACGCCGGGACGCCCACGACTCGGTGACCGAGACCCCCTGATGCAGGGAAGGACGCCTTACCCTCGTTCAACGCGGGTAAGGCGTCCTTCCCTGCATCATCGGGAACTCTCCCGGCACAACGTTGGAACCGCGGACAGGGAGCGCCGCCGCCGTCAACTCCCTTCCCGCGGGGTCTGGGTCAGCCCGCGACGAGCCGTTCCTCGGCTTCGGGGGCGTAGTGGGACCGCAGCCGGCTCTCGACCTCGGAGCTGGCGCCGATGGCGTCCAGCCCGAGCAACGCGGCGCCGGCGACCG
This sequence comes from Kutzneria sp. NPDC051319, assembly GCF_040682195.1. NCBI lineage: Bacteria > Bacillati > Actinomycetota > Actinomycetes > Pseudonocardiales > Pseudonocardiaceae > Kutzneria > Kutzneria sp. NPDC051319. Next base: position 71,082 of record NZ_JBFBAM010000007.1, read on the forward strand.
GGGGGAGATCCACCAGGTGCACGTCGGCCAGCGGGGCGGCCGCGTGGCAGCGGCGGGTGATCTCCTCGATCATGCCGCCGCCGGCGTTGGTCATCACGCCGCCGCCGAGCACGATGTCGACCTGCTCGCCGAGCAGGTCGAGGCGGCGCAGCGACACGGTCGCCAGCACCACGATCTCCTCGATGAGCCGCTCGACGACCGAGGCGGCGATGGCGTCGCCCTCGGCGGCCACGCGGAACAGCAGCGGGCACAGCTCGTGCACGACGTCGCCGGAGATCTCCTCGAAGTGCAGGCCGGCGACGACCTCGCTGATGCTGGTCACGCCGAAGTGGGCGAGGATCGCCGGCAGCAGCGCGGTCTGCGGCCCGCGGCCGTCGTCGGCCCGCACGGCGTGCCACAACGCGTCTCCGCCGATCTGGGAGCCTCCACCCCAGTCGCCGGAGATCCGGCCCAGCGCGGGAAACCGGTGCATCCGGCCGTCCCGCGCCACGCCGACGCAGTTGATGCCGGCCCCGCACACCACGGCCACGCCGACGCCGTCGGAGGTGCCCGACCGCAGCAGCGCGAAGGTGTCGTTGCCGACCACGGTGCTGTCCGACCAGCCCAGCTTGCCGAACTCCCGCTGGAGGATCTCCTCCTCGCGCGGCAGGTCGGCGCCGGCCAGGTAGGCCGCCGTGTGCCTGGCGAACGGCCTGGTCGTGGCCAGCCCGGCCTTGCCGGCCGCCTCGTGCACCATGCGGTTGAACGATTCGAGACTGGGGTGCAGGCCGATGTTCTGCGGCGATGCGCCGGGGCCGCGCACGTGTGAGAGCACGGTCCCGTTCTCGTCTATCAGGATCACGTCGGTCTTGCTGTTCCCGCCGTCGATGGCGAGTACGGCCGCCTTCACGCCTTGGCCCATGGCAGTAGGTCCTTGTTCTCCGCGACCAGCTCGTCGGCGAGCTTCTCGGCGATCGAGTACTGGCCGATCAACGGGTGGGCGAGCAGTGCGTCGGCGACCCGGTCGCGGCCACCGTGGACGGCCGCCTCCAGCGCCAGGTACTCGTACCCGGTCACGTGCGAGATGAGCCCGGCGAACGCGGGTTCGACCGGCTTGACCGGGAGCGGGGTCGCGCCGTGACTGTCCACAATAGACGGAACCTCGATCACGGCGTCGTCCGGCAGGAACGGCAGCGTGCCGTTGTTGAGCACGTTGACCACGTGCTCCTCGCCGGGGCCGCCGCTGGTGAGCGAGTGGACCAGCTGGATCGCGGCCTCCGAGTAGTACGCCCCGCCGCGCTGGGACAGCGACTCGGGCTTGGTCACCACGGCCGGGTCCTGGTAGATCTTGAGCAGCTCGTTCTCGACCTCGATGACGACGTCGGCGCGCGGCCGCTCGTGCTTCTGCTTCGCCACGACCTCGTCGTGCTCGTAGAAGTACTTCAGGTAGTACGAGGGCACGACGCCCATCCGCCGGATCAGCGCCGCCGGGATGCCGATGTGCTCGGACAGCTCCTGGGAGTGCTCGGCGATCAGCTGGGGCAGCACGTTCTCGCCGTTGACGATCAGGCCGCGTTCCCACGTGAGGTGGTTGAGGCCCACGTGTTCCAGCTTCACGTCATCGGGCTGCAGCCCGAGCAGCTGCGAGGTCCAGCGCTGGAACGTGATCGCCACGTTGCACAGCCCGACGGCCTTGTGCCCGGCCTGAAGCAGGGCGCGGGTCACGATGCCGACCGGGTTGGTGAAGTTGACGATCCAGGTGTCCTCGCCGGCGATCTCCCGCACCCGGTCGGCGATGTCCAGCACCACCGGGACCGTGCGCAGCGCCTTGGCCAGGCCGCCGGCGCCGGTGGTCTCCTGGCCGACGCAGTCGCAGATGTGCGGGAAGGTCTCGTCGGAGCGGCGCGCGGTCTGCCCGCCGACCCTCAGCTGAAACAGTACGGCGGACGCACCTTCGACACCCTCCTCGAGAACGCTGGTGGTGCGAACCTTGGCCGGGTGACCGGCGTGGTCGAGCAGGCGCTGGCTGAACGGCCCCACGACGGCCAGGCGCTCCGCGTCCGGGTCGACGAGCACGATCTCGTCCACGTCCAGACTGGTGCGCCGGCCGGCGATGCCGTCGATCAGCTCCGGGGTGTAGGTGGAACCGCCCCCTACGACAGTGAGTTTCACCCTTTGACTCCCGTGAAAGTGATCCCCTTGACGAACGACTTCTGTGCGAACAGGAACAGCACGATCACCGGCACCAGGACAAGAACGGTCGCGGCCATCGTCAGGTTCCACTGCACCTGGTGCATGCCCCGGAAGGACGCCAGCGCCACCGAGAGCGTCCAGCTGTCCTGCTTCTCGCCCACGTACAGCAGCGGCCCGAAGTAGTCGTTCCAGGTGTAGAGAAAGGTGAACAGGCCGGCGGCGGCCAGCCCCGGTTTGGTCATCGGCACCAGCACGCGGTAGAGCATCTGGAACTCGTTGCAGCCGTCCATGCGGGCCGCGTCGAAGTAGTCCTGCGGCACCGTCACGAAGAACTGGCGCAGCAGGAAGATGCTGAAGGCGTCGCCGAGGAAGTACGGCACCACCAGCGGCCACAGCGTGCCGGTGAGGTGGAGGTTGGCCCACATGCTGTAGATCGGCACGGCCACCACCTGCGGCGGCAGCATCATCGCGGCGATCACCAGCATGAAGATGAGGTTGCTGCCCCGGAAACGCAGGCGCGCCAACGCGTACGCGGCCGGGATGCTGGACAGCAGCATGCCGGCGGTGGCCAGCACCGAGTAGATCAGGCTGTTGGCGAAGTACTCCAGCATCGGCGCCTTCTGGAACACCGTGAGGAAGTTCTCCGGGTGCCAGGAGCGCGGCCACAGGTCGGAGGTCAGTGCCTGCTGGTCGGACATGAAAGCGGTCAGCAGCACAAAAACGATCGGCAGCGCGAAGCCGATGCCCAGGGCCAGGGCCACCGCGTGCACGGCGACCCAGCCGACGATGTCGCGAGGGTGCCGCTTCTTGCGTGGGGGCGCCGGGCGGGTGGCCGCCGCGGTCGCGGTCAGGGTAGCCATCAGGATGCCTCCGCCTTCCCCGCGCGCAGCTGGCGGATGAGGATCGCGGTGAACGCGAACGACACGATGAACAGCAGCACGGCCATGGCCGAGGCGTAACCCATGTGGTACGAGCGGAATCCCTCGTTGTACATCCACACCGGGAAGGTCAGCGTGCTGTTGTCCGGGTAGCCGATGAGCTTGGAGTTGCCGACCGCGTCGGCCGATCCGGAGGCCACCGAGCCGGCCACCACCGCCTGCGTGAAGTACTGCAGGGCGAAGATGATCGAGTTGACCACGCCGAACAGCAGCACCGGCGCGATGGACGGCAGCGTGATCTTGCGGAACTTCATCATCGGCCCGGCGCCGTCCAGGTCGGCCGCCTCGTAGAGATCGCCCGGCACGTCCAGCATCGCGGCCAGAATGATGATCATCAGCTCGCCCGAGCCCCACAGCGTGAGCAGAGTCAGCGACGGCTTGGACAGGTTGGGGTCGTTGAACCACAGCGGCCCGTTGACGCCCAGCCAGCCCAGAATCGTGTTCACCGGGCCGGTGCCCGGGTTGAACAGGAACACGAAGGTCAGGGTGGCGGCCACCGGCGGGGCCAGCGAGGGCAGGTAGCACAGCGCCCGCAGGAAGCCGGAGCCGTTGCGCACCTTGGTCAGGATCTGGGCCACGCCCATGGCGAAGGCCAGCCGGCCGATGGTCAGCACGATGACCAGCCACAGCGTGTTGTACGCGGCCGCTTTCACCAGCGGGTCGCTGGTGAACATGAAGACGTAGTTGCGCAGGCCCACGAAGTCGGCGGTGTTCAGCCCGTCGTAGTTCGTGAACGAGAAGTACACCGTCGCCAGCAGCGGGTACACGAAGAACAGCACCATGCCGGCGGCCCACGGCGCCAGGAACAACAGCACCCACTTGCGATGGCGACCGCGCCGCCGCGCCCGCCCCGAGGAGGGGACGGACGCGGCGGCCGCATCGGCCGAACCGAGCAGAGTCGCTGTCATCAGTTGCCGCCGAGCGCCTTGGCGTCGTCGATCGTCTTGTCGGCCGAGGCGAACGAGGAGTGCAGGTCCTTGACCGTGCCGCTCTGCCAGGCGGAACCCAGGTCCTCGACCGTCTTCAGGTAGGCGCCGCCGTTGGGGCTGGCCGGGTTGTTGGCCAGGTTCGGGTTGTCGAACACCTTGAGGAAGGTGTTGAACTGGGCCGGCATCTGCAGCGCGCTGCTGTGCAGCGCCGCCTTGGTGCTCGGCACGTTGCCCAGGCCGTTGGCCAGCTGCACCAACGCGTTGGTGTCGGTGGACAGGTACTTGATCAGCTCCCACGCGGCGCCGGCGTTCTTGACGCCCTTGGGGATGCCGATGATCGTGCCGGTGGTGTAGCCGCCGCCGTACAGGTCGGTCTTGTCGTCGGCCACCGGGGACGGCGCGGTGTCGTAGTTGACGTTCGGCGCGTCCGACTTGAGGAAGGCGGTGCGGTACTCGCCGTCGAACATCATCGCGACCTGGCCCTTGTTGAAGGCATGGTCGGGCGAGTACTCCTGGCCGAGGCCGGCGGTGAACTTCTGCAGGTTGTCCCAGCCGTAGAAGTCGACCAGCTGCTTCTGGAAGTTGAACATCTCGGTCCAGGCCGGGTCGCCGGCCAGGTCCGACTTGCCGTTGCTGTCCAGCCACTTGGCGCCGAACTGCGGGGCCCACACCTGCGGGTGGTTGGCGTAGAAGCCGAACTGCGGGATGAAGCCGGCCACCTTGATCGAGCCGTCCGCGTTGCGCTCGGTCAGCTTCTTGGTGTCCTCGAGCAGCTCGCTGGTGGTCTTGGGCGGGGTGGTGATGCCCTTGGCCGCGAACAGGTCCTTGTTGTAGTACAGGCCGTAGACGTCGGCCAGCATCGGCATCGCGCAGCGGGTGCCGTTGAACTGGGTGTAGTCCTGCACGGCCTTGGGGATCTGGGTCAGATCCACCTTGTCGCGCTCGATGTAGGGCTTGAGGTCCTGCCAGGCCCCCGACGAGCAGAACTGCCCGATGTTGTCGGTGGAGAACGAGATCGCCACGTCCGGCGGGTTGCCGCCGCGGATCGCCTGGGTGATCTTGTCGTCGTCCTGGCTGCCCTGGCTGTTGATCGTGATGTTGGGGTGGGCGGCGTGGAAGCCGTCCAGCACCTTGTTCAGGATGCCCAGCTCGCGGTCGGCGAAGGCGCTGTAGACGGTGAGCGTGACCTTCTGGTCCGCGCTGGGCGCGGCCTGGGCGCCGGTCGAACCGCCGCCGCCGGCGGTGCACGCCGAAAGAAGCAGGACTAATGCTCCGGCCGAGCAGACAGCTGCTCGGTTCAGGGCGGCGCGTCTGGGGGTGCGCATGGGCCCTCCAAGGACAGGGGTTTCGGCGGATTTATCGAGCGGTGTGCAGCGGCGGCAGCATGTCGTTGGCCGGTAGGCCGAAGACCTCTTCCCTGACCACGGCCAGGGCGGAGTGCATGGCCCCGGCGCGCACCGCGTGGCCGGCGACCAGCGCGAGTTCGACCGGGGTTCGGGGAATGACCAGGCGGCGCAGTTCGGCGGCGACCAACTCGCACAGCACGGTTCCGCCGGCGTGGGCGACCTCGCCGGACAGCAGCACGAGCTCCGGGTCGACGACGCTGACCACGTTGGCGATGCCGACGGCGATGCGCCGGGCCAGGTCGGTCAGGAACTCGCGGCCGGCGTTGCCGTGCGACAGCGCCTTGGTGACCGCGCCGAGCGCGTGGCGGGCGGAGATTCCGTGCGAGCGGGCCAACTTCGTCACCGACGAGTTGGAGAGCAGGTCGCCGTAGCGGGTGCCGGCGCGGTCGATGCCGGTGTCCTGTCGGGACAGGTCCGGCACGCGCATCCAGTCGATCTCGCCGGCGCCGCCGGTGGCGCCGCGCAGCAGCACGCGGTTGATCACGACCGCGGAGCCGACCGCGTCGACCGGCCACACCAGCACGAAGTCGCGGACGTCGACGGCGCGGCCGATGATCATCTCTTCCAGCGCGACCAGGTTGACGTCGTTCTCGACGGTGACCGAGGTGCCCAGCAGCTCGTGCAGCCGGCCGACGACGTCGAAGCCCTCCCAGCCGGGCAGGTGCGGCGCGAAGCCGAGCTGACCGGTGGCCGGGTCGACCGCGCCGGGGCTGCCGACGACCACGTGGTGCAGGTCGCTGACCTGGAGGTTGGCGTCGCTGGCGGCCTTGGCCATGGCCTCGGCGAACACCGTCAGCACGTCGCTGCCCTTGGGCATCAGGGCGTGGTGCTCGGTGAGCGTGGCGCCGGAGATGTCGGCGATGGCCACGTCGACCGAGTCGGGCGTGAGGTCGACGGCGGCCACGTGGGCCAGGCCGCCGTTGACCGCCCACAGTTGGGCGCGGGGACCGCGTCCGCCGCCGCGCAGGCCGTCTCGGCGAACGATGTCCTGGGCTTCGAGGCGCGTGAGCAGCTGGGCGGTCGCGGGCTTGGACAGCCCGATGATGCCTTCCAGCTCGGACCGGGTGAGCGGCCCGTTGCGCAGCAGCGCGTCGATCGCGGCGCGATCATTGATCTCGCGCAGCAGTCTCGGGCTTCCGGCACGCACTGGGAACTCCTGTCTGTTAACTTTCCAGACGATTTCGTGCCACCGTAGTGACCGCGCTCACCCAGGTCAATGGCCCGTTCATGGCGTATTCAGGTCGTAACCGTGAGTGTTAGTTACCCATTAGGGTCACCTAACCTGGCAGGCTTGGGGGGTGATCGAGCGGGAAGAGACCTTCGCGCAGCTGCTGGGCGGGCGCGGCGCGGCCCTGGATGCCACCCTGCCGTCCGTCGCGTTCGTGGCCGGCTGGCTGCTCACGAATCACTCGGTCGGGTGGGGTGCGCTCATCGCCGTGGCCACCGCCGTGCTGGTCGGGGCCATCCGGTTGGCGCGCGGGGACAAGATCCGGGCGGTGCTGGTCGGCGCCTTCGTGGTGTCCGTCGCCGCGCTGGTCGCCATGTACACCGGGCGGGCCATCGACTTCTTCCTGGTGCAGTTGCTCAGCAACGCCGCCAGCGGGCTGGCCTTCGTGGTCAGCTGGGCGGTCCGGTGGCCGCTGCTGGGCGTCATCATCGGGGCGCTGCTCGGCCAGCGCACCCAGTGGCGGCAGGACCCGGATCTGTTGCGCGCCTACGGCCGCGCCACCCTCGTCTACTCCATCCAGTACGGCATCCGGGTGATCGTGTTCGGATTCCTGTGGTGGCAGGGCGACGTGATCGCCTCCGGCATCGCCCGCGTCGGCCTGTCCTGGCCGCTCTACGTGCTGATGCTCGCGCCGACCTGGTGGGCCTTCCGCGCAAGCCTGCCCTCGGGCCACCCGGGTTTACGACATCCGCGACGTAGACTCGTGTCCGATACCGACCCGGGGTAGGGACATGGGTAGAGGTAGCAGGACCGAGGGCGCCGCGGCGCTGTTCGGGCAGGAGCTGCGGCGGCTGCGCCAGCACCGCGGCCTGTCCCTGCGCGACCTGTCCAAGGTCATCGGCTTCACGCCCGGCTACCTCAGCAAGGTCGAGAACGGCCGCCCGCCCTCGCCGGAGCTGGCCCGTGCCTGCGACGAGAACCTCGAAGCCGGCGGCGCACTGGTCGCTCTGGCCAACGCGGAAGCGTCGGTGCGGCCCGCGCAGCTGCCGGCGGGCATCCGTCGCTTCGTCGGGCGCGGCGATCAGTTGCGGTTGCTGGACAACAACGACGCGCGCGCCGTGATCATCGACGGCCCGCCGGGCACCGGCAAGACCATGCTGGCGCTGCGCTGGGGACACCACGCCGTGGACCGTTTTCCCGACGGCCAGCTGTACATCGACCTGCGCGGACACTCCCCGCACGAGCGGCCCGTGGAGCCGCGGGTGGCGCTGGAGGAGTTCCTGAGCGCGCTCGGCGTGCCGGCCAACGGGATTCCCAGCGGCCTTGAGCGCTGCTCGGCCCTGTTCCGGTCGCTGGTGGCGGACCGGAAGTTGTTGGTGGTTCTGGACAACGCCGCGTCCTCGGAGCAGGTTCGGCCGCTGTTGCCGGCCGCGCCCGGGTGCGTGGTCGTGATGACCAGCCGCGAGCGGCTGTCGGGCATCGCCGTCCAGTCCGACGCGCTGCGCGTGACCCTCGGCCCGATGACGCCGGCCGACTCCATCGCCCTGATCCGCCGGGTGATCGGCGAGGATCGGGCCGCCATCGAGCCCGAGGCGATCACCGATCTGGCCGCCCGCTGCGGCTTTCTGCCGCTGGCGCTGCGGATCGCCGCCGAACGCGTGCTGGCCCAGCCGCATTACCTCGTGCGGGACCTGGTCGAGGAGTTGGACGTCGACGGCCGGCTGGACGTGCTGACGACCTTCGACTCCGTCGCCGTGCGGACCGTCTTCGACTGGTCGTACCGACGCCTCGACGATGACTGCGCGCGCATGTTCCGGCTGCTCGGCTTGCACCGGGGTCCGCACATCAGCACCGGGGCCGCCGCCGCCCTGGCCGGGTTGACCATGGCCGCCGCGCGGACATTGCTGGACCGGCTGGCCGCCGCGCACCTCGTGCAGGCCGCCGGCCGCGATCGGTACCAGCTGCACGACCTGCTCCGGGAGTACGCCGGCGAGCTGGTGGCCGCCGACGAGCGCGAGCCGGCCGTCACCCGCATGGTCACCTGGTACCAGGCGACCGCCTACGCCGCCGGCCTCGCGCTGGCGCCCTTCCGTGACGACGCGCTGACGCCCGATCCCGTGCCCTCGCCCGTGCAGGTGCTGGAGTTCGCCGACCACGACGCCGCCCTTCGCTGGTGCGACGCCGAGCTGCCCAACTTCGTGCCCGTGATCCAGCTCGGGCTGGAGCATCTGGCCTGCGGGCCGTCGTGGAAGCTCGCCGTGGCGCTGTGGAACTACTGGCTGCACCGCAAGCCGTGGACCATCTGGGTGCGCACCCAGCAGCTGGCCCTGGTCGCCGCCGAGGAGACCGGCGACCTGCACGCCGAGGGCTGCGTGGCGGTCAGCCTGGCCGAGGCCTATCGGCGGATGGGCGACTTCGTCCAGTCCACCCAGCTCTACCTGCGGTCCCGGCAGCTGCGCCGGCAGACCAACGACCGGCTCGGCGAGGCCTGGTCCCTGGCCGGCACCGCCTTCCTCGCCGTCGACCGCGGCGACATGGCCTGCGCCGACATGTACGCCGCGCAGGCCCTTGAGCTGTTCCGGGAGTTCGACGACCAGGACGGCGTCGGCGCCGCGCTGGCCACCATCGGCGACGTGCACCACTCCCGCGGCCGCTTCGACGACGCCCTCAGCGCCATGGCCGCCTCCCTCGCCGTCGGGGCCAGTGGGGCCAAGCCGTGGGTGCTGATGAAGATGGCCGCCGTGCACGCCGACCGCGGCCGCCCCGACACCGCCCTCCAGGACCTCCGCCTGGCCCTGGAGGCCTGCCGCGGCGCGAGCGACCGCTGGGCCGAGGCCGAGTCCCTGTCCCGCATCGGCGACATCCACGCCGACCTCGACCGCCTGCCCGAGGCCCGCCAGTTCTGGGCCGCCGCCCAGGCCGTCTACGAGGCCATCGGCGACACCGAACGCGCCCAGGCCCTAGCCGCCCGCGCCTGACCCCGGCGCGAGCCTAACCGGGGCGCCCTTACCCCACCCCCTCTTTTGCCACATGCGCTTCCCATGTGGCATCCAGCGCCAAGTAGGAAGCGCACGTGGCAAAAGCCGGCGTGAACGCCACATGCGCTTCCTATGTGGCATCTGGCGCCAAGTGGGAAGCGCATGTGGCGAATTAGGTGCCGCTCAAGAGCTGCGGGCGTAGCGTCAAGGCCGCCGGGCCGAGCAGTTCCAGGGACGCCAGCCAAGCGGCCCCGGCGGCGCCGTCGCTGGCGACCGTCACCTCGCCGCCACAGGCCTCCTCCAACGCCGAGAGCAGGCGCTGCCCCAGCACCCCACCCCCGGCGGCGACGCTGCCGATGACGACCACGGGCGTGCGCTCACCGCCGGACCGGGCGTCGCGGGCGGTCCGGACGAGCCAGTCCACGGCCTCCTCGACGATCTCGGCGGCCAACGGGTCATGGGCCTCGGCGGCGGACGTGACCAACGGCGCCAGCCGGGCGAGATGGATGGGCGGCTCGGCGTTGACGGCGGTGATCAGGCGCGACACCACCGAGCGTCGCAGCATCGGATCGCCGCTGACCTCCGGCATCGCCACCACGGTGGACAGCACGCTCCGGGCCAGCGCCCCCAGCGCCGCGCCGGTGGCGAGGGTCCGCAGCGTGGCCCGCACGGCCTGCCGCCCGAGCCAGAAGGCCGAGCCCTCGTCGCCGAGCAGCCAGCCGAAGCCGCCGGCGATGGCGACCTGACGCCGGTTCACGATGCGGGCCGCGGCCGAACCGGTGCCGGCGACGAGCACCGTGCCGTCGGAGGCCGCCGTGCCCGCCGCGAAGGCGGCCTCGGCGTCGGTGACGACACGAAGGCCGCACTTGAGACCGGCCCCGTGCCATGCGGCGTCGAACAGCGCCGCCACCCGGTCGTCGGCCAGCTTGCTCGCCCCGGCCAGCCCCAGCACCCCGGCGCGGACCCGGTCGGGCGGCACGCCGGCCGAGGCCAGCGCCGCCGCGATGGCCGCCGCGACCTGCTCGGCGGCCACCTCCGGCGGGTGCGAGTTGGGATTCGCCCCGCCGGCCCGCCCGGTGCCCACGCGGGCCCCGGTCAGGTCGGCCACGAGGGCTCGGGTCGTCGTCCCACCGGCATCCACGCCGACCAGGTAACCCTCGGTATTCGCCACAGCCACCCCATGAAGTCATCGGATCAGTTAGGTCAAGGTTCCGTCGTCCAGTCTGGACTTCGCCGGACTCAGCGGATATACATCGGAGGTCTTTCGGTACGAGCGAGGAGGAACCCTCCGTGCAGCTGCTGCGCCTCGGCGCTCCCGGTAGCGAGCGCCCTGCCGTCCGCACCGAGGAGGGCGTCGTCCACGACCTCACCCCGGTGACGGCGGACATCGACGGAGCCTTCCTCGGCGGCGACGGAGTGGCCAGAGTCCGAGCCGCCCTCGACGCCGGCGACCTGCCGGTCCTCGACGACAGCAACCTCCGCGTCGGCCCCCCGCTGGCCGGCATCGGCAAGATCATCTGCATCGGGCTGAACTACTCCGACCACGCGGCCGAGACCGGCGCGACGGCCCCCGACGAGCCGGTGGTCTTCCTCAAGACCCCGGACACCGTGGTCGGCCCGTACGACGAGGTCCTGGTGCCCCGCCAATCCGTGAAGACGGACTGGGAGGTCGAGCTGGGCGTGGTCATCGGCAGGACGGCCCGCTACCTCGACAGCCACGAGGAGGCTCTGGCCTGCGTCGCCGGCTACGTGCTCTCCCATGACGTCTCCGAGCGCGAGTTCCAGATCGAGCGCGGCGGGACGTGGGACAAGGGCAAGAACTGCGAGACCTTCAACCCGCTCGGCCCGTGGCTGGTGCCGGCCGAGGACATCGGCGACCCGCAGCAGCTCGGGCTGCGGCTGTGGGTGAACGGCGAGCTGAAGCAGGACTCCTCCACGAAGAACATGATCTTCCACGTTGCCGAGGTGATCCGCTACCTCAGCCAGTTCATGGTGTTGCGGCCCGGCGACCTGATCAATACTGGCACTCCCGCGGGCGTCGCACTGGGCCAGGCGGACCCCAAGCCGTACCTGCGCGCGGGCGACGTCGTCGAGTTGGAGATCGATGGCCTCGGCAAGCAGCGGCAGACCTTCGGGGCGGCCTGAGATGGCCCGTGTCGTCGCACTCGACGTGTTGGACATCCGGTTCCCCACCTCGCGGGAGCTGGACGGGTCCGACGCGATGAACCCCGATCCCGACTACTCGGCGGCCTACGTCACGCTGCGCACCGACGAGGGCCCCGACGGCTACGGTCTGGCCTTCACCATCGGCCGCGGCAACGACGTGCAGGCCGCCGCCATCAAGGCGCTGGCCCCGCACGTGGTCGGCCGGCCGGTGCCGGAGGACGCGGCGGCGCTGGCCGCGCTGTCGTCCGAGCTGATCGGCGACTCGCAGCTGCGCTGGCTCGGCCCCGAGAAGGGCGTCGTGCACATGGCCATCGGCGCGGTGGTCAACGCCGCGTGGGACCTCGCGTCCCGCCGCGCCGGCCTGCCGCTGTGGCGTTTCCTGTCCGGAATGACGCCGGAGGAGATCGTCGGCCTGATCGACTTCCGCTACCTGTCCGACGCGTTGACGCCGGACGAGGCGCTGTCGATCCTGCGCAAGGCGGAGCCGACCAGGGCCGGGCGGATCGCGCAGCTGAGCGAGAACGGCTTCCCCGCCTACACGACGTCGCCGGGCTGGCTGGGCTACTCCGACGAGAAGCTGACCCGGCTGGCCAAGCAGGCCGTCGCCGAGGGCTTCGACATGATCAAGCTCAAGGTCGGCGGCGACCTCGACGACGACGTGCGGCGCATGAAGCTGGCCCGCGAGGTCGTCGGCTCGGGCGTGCGGGTCGCGGTGGACGCCAACCAGCGCTGGGACACCGACGTGGCGATCCGCTGGATGCGCGAGTTGGCCCCGTACTCGCCGTACTGGATCGAGGAGCCGACCTCGCCCGACGACGTGCTGGCCCACCGGGCCATCGCCGACGCGCTGGCTCCGATCAAGGTGGCCACCGGCGAGCACGTGCAGAACCGCGTGGTGTTCAAGCAACTGCTGCAGGCCGGCGCGGTCGACGTGGTGCAGATCGACGCCTGCCGGGTCGCCGGCGTCAACGAGAACATCGCGATCCTGTTGCTGGCGGCCAAGTTCGGCGTTCCGGTGTGCCCGCACGCCGGCGGTGTCGGCCTGTGCGAGCTGGTGCGGCACCTGTCCTTCTTCGACTACGTCGCGGTGTCCGCGTCGCTGGACGGCCGGGTCATCGAGTGGGTCGACCACCTGCACGAGCACTTCACGGATCCGGCTTCGGTGGTCGGCGGCCGCTACGTCGCGCCGGCCCAGCCGGGCTTCTCCGCGCAGTTGCGGGAGGAGACGCTGAGCCGGTACGTGTATCCGGACGGTCCCGTGTGGACGGAGGGTGTGGCATGACCGACGCTGTGTCGAATGATTTCGGCGGCCTGGCAGCCGTTGTCACCGGCGGCGCGTCCGGCATCGGCCGCGCCACGGCGGAGTTGCTGGCCTCCCGCGGCGCAACAGTCGCGGCCCTGGACCTCAATCCCGACCAGGTCGCCGGTCCGCTGGTCGGAATCCGTTGCGACGTAACGGATGACGCCTCGGTGCGGGCCGCGGTGGCCGAGGCCGCCGAGCGCTTCGGCCGGCTCGACATCGTGATCAACAACGCCGGCATCGGCGCCCAGGGCGACGTCGCCGCCAACGACGACGCCCAGTGGCAGCAGGTCCTGGACGTCAACGTGATCGGCATGGCCCGGGTCAGCCGGGCCGCGCTGCCGTGGCTGCGGCAGTCGCCGTCGGCCGCCATCGTCAACACCTGCTCCATCGCCGCGTGGGCCGGGCTGCCGCAGCGCGCCCTGTACTCCGCCAGCAAGGGCGCGGTGTACGGGCTCACCCTGGCGATGGCCGCCGACCACGTGCGGGAGGGCATCCGGGTCAACGCCGTCGCGCCCGGCACCGTGGACACACCCTGGGTCGGCCGGCTGCTCGACGCGGCGCCCGACCCCGCCGCCGAACGGGCCGCGCTGCAGGCGCGCCAGCCGTCCGGGCGGCTCGTTTCCGCCGACGAGGTGGCCAACGCCATCTGCTACCTCGCCAGCCCCCTGTCGGGATCGACCGCCGGCACCGTGCTCGCGGTGGACGGCGGCATGTACGGCCTGCGCCTGCGGCCGCCGAGTTAGAACGAAACGAGGAACGATGGACAAGCGCAGCATCCTCACCGTCGCGGTGTGCGTAGCGCTCGCCGGCACACTGGCCGCCTGCAACAGAGGCGATTCGGCCGACGGCGGCGGCAGCGGCAGCGTCGGGCCGATCGGCGTGGACTTCCCGCGGGCCGACACGGACTTCTGGAACTCGTACAACAAGTACGTGCCGACCGAGGCCAAGGACCTGGGCATCAACCTGATGACCCCGACCAACTCGCAGAACGACATCACCAAGCTGGTGTCCAACGTGCAGGCCATGACCGCGCAGGGGGCCAAGGCGATCGTGATGGCCCCGCAGGACACCGGCGCCATCGCCAGCACCATCTCGCAGCTCAACCAGCAGAAGATCCCGGTCGTCACGGTCGACACCCGACCGGACAAGGGCGGCGCGTTCATGGTTGTGCGGGCCGACAACAAGGCGTACGGCGAGAAGGCCTGCAAGTTCCTCGGCGAGCAGATCAAGGGCAAGGGCAAGGTCGTCGAGTTCGAGGGCGACCTGTCCTCGGTCAACGGCCGCGACCGGTCGGAGGCGTTCGGCGACTGCATGAAGCAGAACTATCCGAACGTCACGGTGCTCGCCGAGCCGACCAACTGGGAGGGCGCCAAGGCGTCGGCCGCGCTGCAGACCGACCTGACCGCGAACCCGGACATCAACGGCATCTACATGCAGGCCGGCGGTGCGTTCCTGAGCGCGACCCTGCAACTGCTGAAGTCCACCAACCACCTGATCCCGGTCGGCCAGCCGGGCCACATCTCGATCATCTCCAACGACGGCATCCCGCAGGAGTTCGACGCGATCCGGCAGGGCCAGATCGACGCCACCGTCTCGCAGCCGGCCGACCTGTACGCGAAGTGGGCGCTGTTCTACGCCAAGGCCGCGGTGCAGGGCACGACGTTCAAGCCCGGCCCGACCGACCACAACAGCACCATCATCGACGTGGGCGGCGGCCAGCTGGAGGACCAGCTGCCGGCCCCGCTGGTGACCAAGGACAACGTGGACGACAAGAGCCTCTGGGGCAACCAGGTAGCGAAGTGATGAACGCAGTCGAGGCCAGCAACATCACCAAACGGTTCGGACAGACCGTCGCGCTCGACGATGTGCGCATCACCGTCGCCGACGGTGAGACGCACGCGCTCGTCGGCCGCAACGGCGCCGGCAAGTCGACCCTGGTCTCCATGCTGACCGGCCTGAACCGGCCGGACAGCGGGCAGATCACGTTCCGCGGTGAACCGGCGCCGTCCCTGTCCGACCGTCAGGCGTGGCGGACGAAGGTGGCCTGCGTCTATCAGAAGTCCACCATCATCCCGACCCTGACCGTCGCCGAGAACCTGTTCATCAACCGGCAGAGTCTCGACGGCGGACCGGTGATCAGCTGGTCTCGACTGCGTCGCACCGCGGGCGATCTGTTGTCCGAGTACGGCGTCGACGTCGATCCGAACGCCGACGCCGCCGCTCTCACGGTCGAGCAGCGGCAGCTGGTGGAGATCGCGCGGGCGCTGTCCTTCGGCGCCAAGTTCATCATTCTCGACGAGCCGACCGCCCAGCTGGACGGCCCGGCCATCGAGCGCCTGTTCGAGCGCATGCGCTCGCTGCGGGCGGCCGGCGTGACGTTCCTGTTCATCTCCCACCATCTGCAGGAGATCTTCGAGATCTGCCAGACGGTGACGGTGTTCCGGGACGCCCGCCACATCCTCACCAGCCCGGTGGCCGACCTGTCCAAGGATCAGCTGGTGGAGTCGATGACCGGCGAGGCGGTCGGCCTCGGGGCCGGCCCGTCGCGTCCGACGCCGGCTCCTGAATCCATTTTGGACATTCAGGGTCTGGCTCTGGAAAAGCACTTCAGCGGCATCGACCTGTCGGTGTGCAGGGGCGAGGTGGTCGGCATCGCCGGCTCCGGCAGCAGCGGCAAGGTGGAGCTGGGCGAGGTCATCGTCGGGCTGCGCAAGGCCGACGCCGGAACCGTTGCCGTGTCGGGGAAAGCCCTGAAGCCCGGCAGCGTGCCGGCCGCGTTGGCCGGCGGTGTCGGCTTCGTGCCGGAGGACCGGCACAAGGAGGGCTTCGTGCCCGGCATGAGCATCGCCGAGAACGCGACCTTCCCGATCACCCGGCGACTGGGCCGGTTCGGCGCCGTCTCGGGACGGCGGCGGGCCGAGGTGGCCGAGCAGATGATCGGCGACCTGGCCATCAAGACCTCCGGGCCGGAGCAGGACGTGGCCGACCTGTCCGGCGGCAACCAGCAGAAGGTCGTGATGGCGCGGGCGCTGTCCGGCGATCCGGCGCTGCTGGTGCTGATGGACCCGACCGCGGGCGTGGACGTGAAGTCCAAGGAGAACCTGCTCGACGCCGTCGACCGGGCGGCCGCCGCGGGGGCCGCGGTGCTGGTGATCTCCGACGAGCTGGACGACCTGCGTCCGTGCGACCGGGTCCTGGTGATGTTCCACGGCTCGGTGGCCGGCGAGTTCCCCGCCGGCTGGACCGACAACGAGCTGGTCAGTGTGATCGAAGGGATCGGGGAGAGCAGTGGTGAGTGACGTGTCCGCCCCGGTCGTGGCCGCCCGGCCGCGACTGCAAGTCGCCAAGCTGCGCGATCTGGCCCTGTTGCCGGCGATCGTGGTGCTGCTGATCGTCGGCTTCATCGCCAGTCCGATCTTCCTGACCGGCGGCAACCTGCTCAACGTCGTGCAGCAGCAGTCCGAGCTGGGCCTGGTCGTGCTGGGCGAGGCGCTGGTGCTGATCGTCGGCAAGATGGACCTGTCGCTGGAGTCGACGCTGGGCTTCGCGCCCGCGCTGGCCATGGTGCTGGTGCTGCCGAGCTCCGAGCACGGCCTCGGCCTCGGGCTGCCGCAGTGGACCGCGCTGCCGGTGTGCCTGCTGGCCGGCGTGCTCATCGGGGCCATCAACGCGTTTCTGGTGCTGCGGCTGCAACTGTCCGGCTTCATCATCACGTTGGGCATGTTGATCACCATTCGCGGCGTGCAGCAGGGCCTCACCGTCGGCCAGTCGCTGTCCAGCCCGAACATGCCGTCGCTGTACTACCTGGGCAACGCCGTGTGGCTCGGCGTGCACGCCTCGATCTGGATCTTCCTCGCCCTGTTCGTGGTCGCCATCGTGTTCATGGGCTACTTCCGGCACGGGCGCTCGCTGTACGCCATCGGCGGCAACGAGGCCGCGGCCAAGGCCGCCGGCATCCGCAGCACCCGGGTCACCGCCATCGTGCTGATCCTGGCCAGCGTGCTGGCCGCGCTGGCCGGCGCGATGATGGTCGGCCACTACGGCTCGGTCACCGCCAGCCAGGGCTCCGGCTGGATCTTCAACGCCTTCGCCGCCGCCGTGCTCGGCGGCGTCAGCCTCAACGGCGGCAAGGGCACCCTGTTCGGCGCCATGTGCGGCGTGCTGATGCTGGGGCTCGTGCAGAACATCCTCACCCTGGCCCACGTGAACGTGTACTGGATCGGGGCGATCAACGGGGCCATCATCATCGGTGCGCTGGTGCTGGCGCGGTTGACGAGCGGAAAGGCCCAGGACTAGTGGAGACCGTCGCCCTGCACACCCGGCTCAAGCCGGGGCGGGAGGCCGATTACGAGGCCGTGCACGCCGTGATCCCCGCCGAGCTCGACACGGCCCTGCGGGAGGCCGGCGTCCACTCGTGGCGGATCTGGCGCTCCGGCCGCGAGCTGTTCCACGTCGTCGAGGTCGAGGACTACGCGCAGATGCGGGCCTTCCTGGAGGAGCACCCCGCCAACATCCCCTGGCAGGCCCGAATGGCCGAGCTGTTGGAGGTCCAGGACGACTACTCCGGCGCCACGCCGTCGGTGAACCTCGTCTGGGCCCTGCCGTGATCTCCGGCCTCGGTTTCGGCGGCGCGCCGATCGCCAACCTGTACGCCGAGGTGTCCGATGAGGACGCCCGTGCCGCCGTCGACGCCGCCTGGGACGCCGGTGTCCGCTACTTCGACACCGCGCCCCACTACGGCCTCGGGCTGTCCGAGCGCCGACTCGGCGAGGCCCTCCGTGACCGCCCTCGCTCCGAGTTCGCCGTCTCCACCAAGGTCGGCCGGGTCCTGGAGCCCTACGACGGCGGCGGCCTCGACGACGCCGGCTTCCTCGTGCCCGCCACCCATCGCCGCGTCTGGGACTTCAGCGCCGACGGCATCCGCCGTTCCCTGGAGGGTTCCCTGGAGCGCCTCGGCGTCGACCACGTCGACATCGCCTACCTGCACGACCCCGACAACCACTGGGACCAGGCCGTTTCCGAAGGTCTGCCCGCACTGCACTCCTTGAAGGAGCAGGGCGTCATCGGGGCCGTCGGCGTCGGCATGAACCAGTGGCAGATGCCCGAGCGCTTCCTCCGCGAGGCGTCGTTGGACTACGTCATGCTCGCCGGCCGCTACACCTTGCTGGAGCAGGATTCCCTCGCCTCTTTCCTGCCCCTGTGCGAGGAACGCGGCGTCTCCGTCGTCGCCGTCGCCATCTTCAACTCCGGTCTCCTGGCCCGCCCCGAAGTCCCCGCCGACGCCACCTACAACTACGCCGCCGCCCCCGCCGAGGTCATCGGCCGTGCCCGCCGCATCGCCTCCGTCTGCGGCCGTCACGGCGTCGTCCTGCCCCAGGCCGCCCTCCAGTTCCCCTTCGGCCACCCCGCCGTCAAGGCCATCGCCGTGGGCGCCCGGAGCGCCGGGGAGATCACCGAGAACGCCGCCCTGCTGGCCAAGAAGGTGCCGGCCGAGCTGTGGGCCGACCTCAAGGCCGAGGGCCTCCTGGCCGCCGACGTACCGACTCCTGGAGCGGCTTCGTGAGGGTTGACGCGCATCACCACATGTGGGACCTGGCGGTCCGGGACCAGCCGTGGACGGCCGACCCGGGCGTTGCCGACGTGCTGCACCGGACGTTCACGCTGGACGACCTGACGCCGCTGAGCAGCGCGGCGGGGATCGACGCGAGCGTGCTGGTGCAGACGATCACGGTGCCGGAGGAGACGCCGGAGTTCCTGGCGCTGGCGGCGGAGTCGCCGCTGGTGCAGGCGGTGACGGGCTGGGCGGACCTGACGGCGCCGGACGTGGCGGAGACGCTGGAGGCGTTGCGGGAAGGCCCGAACGGGCGGTGGCTGAAGGGGATCCGCCACCAGGTGCAAGGGGAGCCGGACCCGAACTGGCTGGTCCGAGAGGACGTGCTGCGCGGCCTCAAAGCGGTGGGGGAGGCGGGACTGGTGTACGAGTTGCTGACGCTCGCGCATCAGCTGCCGGCGGCGATCCAGGCCACCAAGGAGCTGCCTGGCACCGACTTCGTGCTTGATCACTGCTCGAAGCCTCCGATCACTACCGGTGAGCTTGAGCCCTGGGCGACGCAGCTGCGCGAGCTGGCGGCGCTGCCCAACGTGACGTGCAAGGTGTCGGGGCTGGTGACCGAGGCCAGCAAGGACTGGACGGTCGCCGACCTGCGGCCGTACGTGGACACGGTGCTGGACGCCTTCGGCCCGGACCGGGTGATGTTCGGCTCGGACTGGCCGGTCTGCCTGCTGCACGCCTCGTACGCGCAGGTGGTGGAGGCCACCGAGGAGCTGCTCGACGGCCTGTCGGAGTCGGAGCGGGACGCGGTCTGGGGCGACACGGCGGCCCGCGTCTACGGGATCAAGGCCGCCTGATCACGCCAGGTCCTTGAGCCACTGCTCGACCCCGGCCACGTGCACGGTCGACCACGACCGGGCCAGGTCGGGCTGCCGGGTGGCCAGGGCGTCGACGATGGCGCGGTGCTCGGCGACGGTCCGGTCGACGGCGCTGGCCTGGGTGATGCCCCGCCAGATGCGGACCCGGACGGTGGGACCGGCCAGGGTGTCCAGCAGCTGGGCCAGGTAGGCGTTGCCAGAGGCCTGGACGACGCGGCGGTGGAACTCCAGGTCGTGCTCGACCAGTTCCTCCACCGACTCGGCGGCGGCCGCGGCGTCGCACAGCTCACGCAGCGCGGACACCTCCTGGTCGTCGATGCGCTGCGCGGCCATGGCCGCGGCGGCGGGCTCCAGGATGCGGCGGACCTCCAGGACCTCCAGCACGGAGTCCTCGCCGCGGTGCAGGTCGAGCACGAACGAGAGGGCGCCGAGCAGGTCGTCGGCCCGCAGGCTCGACACGTAGGTGCCGTCGCCCTGACGCACATCCAACACCCTGACCAGCGACAACGCCTTCACGGCCTCGCGCAGCGAGTTCCGCGACAGGCCCAGGCGCTCAGCCAGGTCCGCCTCGCGGGGCAACCGGTCGCCCGGCTTCAGCTCCCCGGAGACGATCATCTCCTTCACGCGCAGGATCGCGTCGTCGGTGACTGCCACGACCGCCTCGAATCGTTTCGCCAGACCTCGGATGTTTCCGCCTCCCAGTATGCGTCATGGGGCCTGGGATCGTGATCGTCGGGCCGGGGCCGAGCTGCGACTATCCGCCAAACGGAGTATCGTGTCAGAAACTGACCAGAATTATGATCAGATGGTTGACAATTGACTGGACGTTTGGCCGCCACTGCCCGTACCGTCTAATGGTCTGGACCAATGGAGGGCAATTTGGACGCCGTAGTCGCAGCGCCACGAGCACTCGTCGGCGGGGCCATGACCGGCCCGGTCGCGGTGCGGATCCGGGGTGGCCGTTTCGTCGACGTCACCGAGGACCACGCCGGCGCGACCGAGGTGCTGACCACCGGCCTGCTCACCGCGGGCCTGGTCGACGTCCAGATCAACGGGGCCTTCGGGGTCGACTTCGCCGACGTCGACGCGGCGTCGATGCGCACCGTCGCGGAGTCCTTGCCGTCCACCGGCGTGACCCGCTTTCTCCCCACGCTGATCACCGCGCCGGTGCCGACGGTGCTGCGCCAGGCCCACGCGGTCGTCGCCGCCTCGGCCGCGCTGCCCACGACCGGCGTCGCTCGGCCGCTCGGACTGCACCTGGAAGGCCCCTTCCTGTCCCCGGCCCGGCCGGGCGTGCACGACGCCAGCGTGATGGTCCCGCCCGCGCCGGCCAACCTCGACCGGCTGCTGGCCGACGAGATCGTCGCTGCCGCGCTGCGGATCGTCACCATGGCCCCCGAGCTGCCCGGCGGCCTGGAGGCCGTGCGGCGGCTGGTGGACGCCGGCGTGATCGTGTCGGTAGGCCACAGCAATGCCACCGCCGCCCAGACCACCGCGGCCGCCGATGCCGGCGCGTCGATGGTCACGCACCTGTTCAACGCCCAGAGCCCGCTGACGCACCGCGAACCCGGCGTCCCCGGCATCGCGCTGACCGACAACCGCTTCACCCTCGGCCTCATCGCCGATCTCGCGCACGTCGTGGGCCCGATCTGCCGGCTCGTCTTCGCCGCCGCCGGCCCGCGCGTCGCCCTGGTGACGGATGCTGTCGCCGCGGCCGGCATGCCGCCCGGCCGCTACCGCCTCGGCGGCGCCGATGTTCTGCTCACCGAGGCCGGTGTGCCCCGCTCGCCCGACGGCACCATCGCCGGCAGCGCTCTCACCCTGGACCGCGCGGTCCGCAACATCGTCTCGTTGGGAGTGTCCGAACAGGACGCTCTCATCGCCGCCACCCGTACCCCGGCCAACGTCATCGGGGAGAAGTGGTTGGGCCGCATCGCCCCGGGCGCCGTCGCCGACCTCGTGTGGTGGGACGACGACCTTCGCCCCCGCAAGGTCTGGGTGGACGGCGAGGTCGCCTTCGACGCCGAGGTCGACGACTACGCCGAACTAGCCACCGCCGGCAACTAAAACCACCAGCCGGAAACCGCGAGTCCCGCTCTCGGGCAACCATGTGTCGAGTTCCGTAACTCGACACTCAGTTGCTGGAGAGCGGGACTCGCGGTTTTGGCGTCAGCGGGTTTTGGTGACCTTGTTGAGGCCGCGGGGGCTGTCGGGGTCGCCGCCGCGGGCCAGCGAGAGGCCCAGGGCCAGGCGCTGTATGGGGAGGACCTCAAGGATGGGGGCGACCTCCTCGGCGGTCTCGGCCACCGGGATGCGCAGCGCCGCCGACACCCGGGAGGCGGCGGAACCCACGGCGAAGACGTCCGCCCCACGGGAGTGGATGACGTCCAGGACCTCGCTCATGGCCGTCCCGCCCTTGCCGGAGCTGGTGATGGCCAGGACCCCGGTCTCGGCGTCCACGGCGGCGACGGGCCCGTGCAGGAGGTCGGCGCCGCTGTACGAGCGGGCCGACAGGTAGCTGGTCTCGGCCAGCTTGAGGGCGGCCTCGGCGGCGGTGGCCGACGAGTAGCCCCGGCCGGTGGTGAGCACCCGGTCGACGAAGCGGAAGCGCTGCACCGCCTCCTGGACCGCCGCGGCGGAGTCGTCGAGGGTCTGCTGGGCCAGCTCGCCCAGGGCCGCGGCGTGCTCGGCCGAGCCGCCGCGGACGGCGTCGACGAGCAGGTACAGGGCCAGCAGCGTGGCCGAGTAGGTCTTGGTGGCGGCGACGGCCAGCTCGGGACCGGCGCCGACGTCGACGGAGAGCTCCGCGGCGTGGTTGAGGGGCGAGTCGGGCGTGTTGGTGACGGCGACGGTGAGCGCGCCGCGGGCCCGCGCGGACTCGGTGACCTCAAGCAGGTCGGGCGACCCGCCGCTCTGGCTGACCGAGATGAGCAGCACGTCGGTCAGGTCGGGCTGGGCGCCGTACAGCGTGGTGGTGGACGGCGACACCAGCCCGGCCGGCAGCTGGAGCAGCACCTCGATGAGGTACTTGGCGTACAGCGCCGCGTGGTCGCTGGAGCCACGCGCGGCGAGCAGGGCGAACCGGGGACGCCGCGCGGACACCTGCGCCGCGATCTCGGCGATCTCGCCGCGACGCGCGACCAGATCGGCGAAGATCTTGGGCTGCGAGGCGACCTCGGCACTCATGTGCTGCCCGGCCGAAGGTTCGGTCTGGCGGGTCATGATCGTGCTCCTTGAGTTCTGGGTCCTGTGGCGGCGATCCCAGGTCCGTCGTGCCCCTGACGGTAGTGCATCCGCGGCCGGGTCTCAGCCCTTGACCGCGCCGGCCGTCACCCCCGACACCAGGTTGCGCTGCACGAACAGGAAGAAAACCAGCACCGGCAACGTGAACACGGTCGAGGCGGCCATCGCGCCGCCCCAGTCCGTCCCGAATACCGAGACGAAGCTGGACAGCCACACCGGCAGCGTGACGTTGCCGTTCTGGAGGAACGTCAGCGCGTACAGGAACTCGTTCCACGCCGTCACGAAGCTGAACACCGAGGTGGCGACCAGGCCGGGGCCCAGCAGCGGCAGGGTGACCCGGCGGAACGCCGCCCACCGGCCGCAGCCGTCGACCATGGCGGCCTCCTCCAGGTCCACCGGGATGCCCTTGACGAAGCCGCGCAGCGTCCACGCGGTGAACGGCAGGGCGGCCGCGAAGTAGACCAGGATCAGCCCGGGCAGGGCGTGCAGCAGGTCGAACGAGCGGATCATCAGGAACATCGGGATGAGCAGCGCCTCGAACGGGGCCATCTGCGCCACCAGCACCAGCAGCAGGAAACCCTTGCGCCCGCGGAAGCGCAGCCGGGCCAGCGGCACCGCCGCCAGCAGGCCGGCGATCAGCGCGAAGGCCACCGCGGACAGGGCCACGATCACGCTGTTCTCCAGCGAGCTGAGGAAGCCCTCCTTGCCGATGCCGTCGACGAAGTGCTGGAAGGTCAGGCCCAGCGGCACCAGGTCGTAGTCGTCGGACAGCAGCTGGTTGGCCGGCTTGAGCGCGGTGGCGATCATCCAGTAGATCGGGAACGCGAACAGCAGCGCGACCAGCAGGCCGACCGCCGAGACGAGCCGCTTCTTGGTCCGCCCCATGTCAGTCCACCTCCTCGGTGCGCAGCATCAGCCGCAGGTTCTGGGCGGTGAGCACGACCAGGCAGAGGATCATGATCACGCTGACCGCCGCCGCCGCGCCGAAGTGGCTGGTGGCGATGCCCTTGAGGTACTGGAGCACGGGCAGCGTCTGGCTGCCGCCGTCGGGACCGCCCATGCGGATGGCCCAGACCTGGGTGAACACCTTGAAGTCCCACAGCAGGGACAGGAAGATCACCACGTTGACCAGCGGCCGCAGCGCGGTCCAGGTCACCGCGCGGAAGGTCTGCCAGCTGCTGGCGCCGTCCAGACCCGCCGCCTCGTACAGGTCCGCCGGCACTCCCAGCACGCCGGCGTACAGGGTGAAGGCCACGAACGGGATGCCCTGCCAGGTGATCAGGATGACGATCACCGTCATGGTGCTCAACCCGGTCTGGAACCACGAGTAGTGGTGGAAGCTGGTGAAACCCAGCTCGACCAGTGTCTTGTTCAGGATCCCGTAGTTCTGGTCGAACATCCACTGGAACACCGTGGTGGCGGCCAGGATGGGCATCGCCCACGCCAGCACCAGGGCCAGCTGGAGCACGACCCGGACCCAGCCGTGCATGTGCTTCATCAGCAGCGCCACCAGCAGGCCGCCGCCGACGGTGCAGACCACGCAGGCCGCGGTGAACAGCACGGTCCGCAGCGTGTCCGCCCAGAACACGTCGTCGGTCAGGATGTTGCGGAAGTTGTCCAGACCGTTCCAGACGACCTTGCCCGAGACGAGTTCGCCCAGGTCGAGCTTCTGGAAGCTGGTCAGGAACACGGACAGCACCGGCCAGCCGAGCATCACCAGGATGGTCGCCGTGGCCGGCAGCAGGAGCAGGTACGGCAGCGTGCGCTGGCTGAACAGCCGGCGCACGAACCTGCCGATCCCCGACCCACCGTCCGAGACAGTGGAACGCGGCGCCGGCGGGGTGGTCCCCGCCGGCACCGCGGCCTTCGTCGTCACCGACACCAGGTCAGCTCGCGCTCAACGACTTGTTGATCGCGGCGTCCGCGTCGGCGACGGCCTGGTCCAGGCTCTTCTGGCCGGTCAGGTACGCGGTCAGCGCGGCCTTGATCGGGTTGTCCGCCTCGACCGCGGCCCACTTCGGGGTGGTCGGGGTGCCCTTGCCGTTCTTGGCGCCCGCGGCCATCGCCTTGCCGGTCGCGGTGCTGTCCAGCGCGCTGCTGTCGGTCGAGGTGCCCGGCACGACGCCGTTGGCGGCCAACTGGCCCTGGTACTTGGCGCTGGTCTCGATCTTCAGCCAGTCCTTGGCCAGGTCGGCGTTCTTGGAGTTGGCCGGGATGGCCAGGTCCGAGCCGCCGAGGAAGACCGGCGCGGTCTTGCCCGCGGTCTTGGACGGGATCGGGAACGCGCCGAACTTGCCCTTCAGGGCCGGGTTGGCCTTCTCCACCGCGGCCAGCTCGTAGCCGAAGCCGATGAAGCTGGCGGTGGTGCCCTTGGCGACCACGTCGGACTGCTGCGGGGTGGCCTCGTCGGCGTCCTTGGGCGCCGGCGAGCCGGAGGTGTCGCCGAGCTTCTTGTAGAACTCGAACGCCGCCTTGCCGGCCGGCGAGTTGATCGCCGACTTCCAGGTGTCGCCGCTGCTGGTGGCCAGGTCACCGCCCTGGTCCCACAGGAACGACAGCCAGACGTACCAGTCCTGGCCCGGCAGGTAGAGCGGGTCGATGCCGCCCGGCAGCCCCTTGAGCTTGGTCAGGTCGGCCAGCCACTCGTCGTTCGAGGTGGGCGGCGCGGTGATGCCGGCCTGCTGGAACAGGTCGGTGCGGTAGATGACCGCGCGGTTGGCCGCGTAGAACGGCACGCCGAACTGCTTGCCCTGCCACGCGCCCTCGTCCTTGAGCGCGGACAGCCACTGGCTGCCGTTGAGGTCGCCCACCGCGTCGGTGACGTCGAGCAGGGTCCCGGTCGAGCTGTACTGCGCGACCTGGGTGTTGCCCAGCTCGATGACGTCCGGCCCGCCGCTGGTCAGCGCCGTGGTCAGCTTCTGACCGATGCCGTTCCACTGCTGGACCTCGTACTTGACCTTGACGCCCGGGTGCGCGTCCTCGAAGTCCTTGTCGATCGCCGCGACCGTGGCGTCCGGCGCGGAGCCGCTCATCAGCCAGACCGTGAGGGTCTTGTCACCACCGCCGCTGCCACTGTTCGAACCACCGCCGCAACCGGCTGCGATCATCGACACCGCAGCGACGCCCGCCGCCGCCGCGATCCACTTTCTACGCAGCCCACTCTGAGGGAGCACAGTTCTCCGCCCTTCAACCCCGGCTCACCTGCCGGACACCGTGTTTGGTGCAGACCAATTTGGTGTAGACCAATGAGGAAAAAGGGTGTGCCGTGCCACACTCGATGTCAAGGTCGTTGCGAGACCGTTGCAAAGTCATCCGACGAATGACCGGGGGTGTGATCGCGCAGCCAGCGGTTGACAAGGCATCCTGTTCGCTGGGGAGTGGGCGATCGTTAGGAGGAGGCCATGCTCGAAACCTCGCCGGCCGGTGGCAACGACGCCGGGCTGCGATCGCGTGCGCAGCGTGAGCCCAAGTACTGGGGGCTCAAGCGGCATCTGCTCGACCTGTTGCGGTCCATGCCGCCCGGGTCGCCGATACCGACGGAACGCTCGCTCGCGGCGGATTTCGACGTCTCGCGCACCACGGTCCGGCAAGCGCTTGCCGAGCTGACGGTCGAGGGTCGGTTGCTGCGGGTGCAGGGCAAGGGCACGTTCGCCGCCGAACCCAAGGTGGCGCAGCGCTTGCAGCTGTCTTCGTACACACAGGACATGCTGGCCCAGGGCCGGCAGCCGTCCTCGCGGCTGTTGGAGGCCTCGGAGGAGGCGGCCGACGCCGAGCTGGCCCGCTACCTGGGCGTGCGGGCCGGGGCCAAGGTGCTGCGCCTGCACCGGCTGCGGCTGGCCGACGGCGAGCCGATGGCGCTGGAGACCACGCACCTGGCGCTGGGCCGGTTCCGTGGCCTGCGGCGCTACGTCAGCTCCGGCGGCTCGCTCTACCAGGTGCTGCGGGAGCGGTTCGGGGTGGAGATGGGGCACGCCGAGGAGACCATCGAGACCGCGCTGGCCACGCCCGAGGAGGCGGAGCTGCTCGGCGCCGACATCGGGCTGCCGATGCTGCTGCTGTCCCGGCACTCCTTCGACACCGAGGGCAACCCGGTGGAGTGGGTGCGCTCGGTGTACCGGGGCGACCGGTACAAGTTCGTGGCCACGCTGAACCGGCCGAGCGCCTGATCGTCTCAGTGGTTTCCGGGGGGCACCGGCGCTCCTGAGCCGCCGACGAGGAAGTCCAGGTCGGCGCCGTGGTCGGCCTGGCCGACGTGGTCGACGTAGAGCCGCACCCAGCCCCGCTCGGCCGCGCGGACCGGCGGCGTCCACGCCGCGCGGCGGGCGGCGAGCTCGGCTTCGTCCACGGCCAGGTGCAGCCGGCGCTGCTCGACGTCGAGCTCGATGACGTCGCCGTCGCGGACGAGGGCCAACGGGCCGCCGACCGCGGACTCCGGGGCCACGTGCAGCACCACCGTGCCGAAGGCGGTGCCGCTCATCCGGCCGTCGGAGATGCGCACGGCATCGTCCACACCGGACTCGAGCAGCTTGCGGGGCAACCCGAAGTTGCCGACCTCCGGCATGCCGGGGAAGCCGCGCGGGCCGACGCCGGTCAGCACGAACACGCTGTCCCGGTCGCATTCGACAGTATCGATGCGGGCGTGGAGGTCCTCGACACCGTGGAACACCACGGCGCGGCCGGTGTGCCGCAGCAGCGAGGCTGACGCCGCGGCCGGCTTGATGATCGCCCCGTCCGGCGCGAGATTGCCGCGCAGCACGGCCAGTCCGGCGTCCGTCCGCAGTGGATCGGCCGCGGTCCGGATCACCTCTCGGTCGAACACCTCGGCGTCGGCGACGTTCTCGGCCAGCGTCCCGCCGGTCACGGTGATCGCGTCCGGATGCGGCAGCCGGTCGCCGAGCTCGCGCAGCACCGCCGGCAGGCCGCCGGCGTAGCAGAAGTCCTCCATGAGGAACTTGCCCGCCGGCATCAGGTCCACCAGCAGCGGCACCGAGCGGCCCAGCCGGTCCAGGTCGTCGAGGTCGAACGGCACGCCCAGCCGGCCGGCCAGGGCCAGCAGGTGCACCGCGAAGTTGCTGGAGCCGCCGATCGCCGCGTTCACGACCACGGCGTTCTCCAGCGCCTGCCGGGTGGCGATGGCCGACATCGGGACGTTCTCGCGCACCAGTTCCACGATGCGGATGCCGGTCACGTGGGCCATCGCGCGGCGGCGTGAGTCCACCGCCGGCAGCGCGGCCATGCCGGGCAGCGACAGCCCCATCGACTCGGCCCAGCAGCCCATCGTGGACGCGGTGCCCATGGTGTTGCAGTGTCCGGCCGAGCGGGACATGCAGGCCTCGGCGGCGTTCATGTCGGCCTGGGACATGGCGCCGGTGCGACGGGCGTCGGCGAACCGCCAGACATCGGTGCCGGAGCCCAGCTGCTTGCCGCGGAACCGGCCGTTGAGCATCGGGCCGCCGCCGACCACCATGGTCGGCAGGTCGACGCTGGCCGCGCCCATCAGCAGGGCCGGCGTGGTCTTGTCGCAGCCGGTCAGCAGGACGACGCCGTCCAGCGGGTTGGCCCGCAGCGTCTCCTCGACGTCCATCGAGACCAGGTTGCGGAACAGCATGGTGGTGGGGCGCATCAGGATCTCGCCGAGCGAGGTGACCGGGAACTCCATGGGCAGGCCGCCCGCCTCGTACACGCCGCGCTTGACGAACTCGGCGATTTCCCGCAGGTGGGCGTTGCAGGGCGTGAGATCGCTGGCGGTCTGGCAGATGCCGATCACCGGCCGCCCGTCGAAGGCCTGGTCGGGATGGCCCTGGTTGCGCAGCCAGGACCGATGGGTGAAGCCCAGCACGCCCTGGTCGCCGAACCAGCTGTGACTGCGGAGTGCTCGCTTGTCGGCCATGCCCTCCGACGCTAGCCATCGCCGGGCCCGCCTGGGAAGTTCGAGCACGGCCGTTTCCGACAGAAGTGACACGAAGTCGTGCCTCGTTCCACCTCAGCTTGCGCCGGTCCGTGCGGCGGGAACACAGTGCAGCCATGACCACTCCGGGCAACGCGCTCACCGGCGTTCGGTGGGGCAGTCCGCAGGCCCGCGGCGTGCTCGCCGCCACCGTCTGCGGCTCCGGCATGGCGATGCTCGACGGCACGGTCGTCAACGTCGCCCTGCCCAAGATCGGCGCCGAGTTCACCGCCTCGGTGACCGGCCTGCAGTGGGTGCTCGACGGCTACCTGCTGTCGCTGGCCTCCCTGATCCTCGTCGCCGGCTCCCTGGGCGACCGCTACGGCCGGCGCCGGGTGTTCGAGATCGGAGTCGTCTGGTTCGGCCTGGCGTCCGTCCTGTGCGGCCTGGCCCCCACCACCGGCGTGCTGGTGGCCGCACGGGTCCTCCAGGGCATCGGAGGGGCCCTGCTGACCCCGGGCTCGCTGGCGATCCTGCAGTCGGCCTTCGCCCACGACGACCGGGCCCGGGCCATCGGCGCGTGGTCGGGTCTCGGCGGCGTGGCCACGGCGGTCGGGCCGCTGGTCGGCGGCCTGCTGATCCAGGCCTGGTCGTGGCGGCTGGCGTTCCTGGTCAACGTGCCGGTCGCGGTCCTGTGCATCTACCTGTGCCGCCGCTACGTGCCCGAGTCCAAGGACTCACAGATGAAGGGCCATCCCGAGGTGCTCGGCACGGTGTTGTGCGCGCTGGGGCTGGCCGGCGTCACCGGGGCGCTGGTCGAAGGGCCGGCGCGGGGCATGACCGACCCGATCGTGCTGGTCGCGATCATCGTCGGCGTGCTCTCGCTGGCCGGCTTCTGCGTCCTCCAGGTCCGCGAGCGGGACCCGCTGGTCCCGCCCGACCTGTTCGCCAACCGCACGTTCACCGTGTCCAACCTGCTGACGTTCATGCTCTACGCGGCGCTCGGCGGCGTGATGATGCTGATGGTCATGCAGCTGCAGGTGTCCATGCACTACCCGCCGGTACTGGCCGGCCTGGCCGGGCTGCCGATCACGGTGATCATGCTGTTGGGCTCCGCGCAGTCCGGGAAGCTCGCCCAGCGCATCGGCCCGCGCCTCCAGTTGATCGTCGGCCCGGTCCTGGTCGGCGCCGGCATGCTCATGCTGCGCTGGGCGGTGCCGGGGTCGTCCTATCTCACGGGCGTGCTGCCGGGCGTCGTGGTGTTCGGCCTCGGCCTGGTGATCGCCGTCGCGCCGGTGACGGCGACCGTGCTGGCCGCGGCCCCCGACCGGCACGCGGGCGTGGCCTCGGGCGTGAACAACGCGGTGGCCAGGACGGGTTCGTTGCTCGCGGTGGCCGTGCTGCCGGCGGCGGCCGGCATCACCGGCGAGAAGTACGCCGATCCGACCGCGTTGACCGCCGGTTGGCAGATGGCCCTGCTGATTTGCGCAATCGCCGCCGTCATCGGGGGTTTGATCGCCTTCTGGGTGGACAACCGAGTTCTCGGCCAGGCGCCCAGCCCCGCCGTTGTCGAGGATTCCCCGCATCCGGGGGATTGCCTGCACTGCGGCGTGGAAGGGCCGCCGACCCACGTGGTGCCGCATCATTCGTCCACAGTGGACTGAACGGGGTGTTCGTGCTCACCATCGCCCAACCCCGGGAGTGCCCGCCGCGTCTTGTGCGTTGACAGGTGCAGTAGGGGATTGGGAGCGATGAGCGAGGAGCACAGCACGAAACGGCTGGAGATCAAGCCGACTCAGGTCACGGCGGGCGCGCTGGCGTCCGTGACGGCGGCCGTGTTGGGGTCGAAACTGGGCGTCGCGGGCACCATCACCGGAGCCGGGCTGGCCAGCGTGGTCGGCACCGTCGGCACGGCGATGTACGAGCGGTCCATCCAGGCCGCCCGCAGCCGCGTGACCGCCCGTATCAGGACGGATGAGCAGCCGCCGGTCGGCGCGTCGCACGACGCCGAGACCGTGCGGCTGATGGTCGCGCCGCCCAAGGAGGAGGAGGCCGGCAAGCGCCGGTGGCCGATGATGGTCGCCGCCGTCGGCGTGGCCTTCGTGCTCGGCATGGGCGTGCTGACCGGCGTGGAGCTGCTGAGCGGCCACGCCACCGCCGGCAACGGCGACCGCACCACCGTCGGCGCGCTGTTCGGGCAGTCGGGGCAGGGCGGCAACTCGCACCCGACGAGCACCCCGCCGCCGACCACCACCGAGACGTCCACGTCGAGCACCACGCCCACGACCACGTCCAGCACGCCGCCGTCATCCACGTCGACCAGCACATCGACGTCCACGAGCCCGTCGACCACGACCACGACGACAACCTCGCAGCAGCTGACCGGCACGAGCGGCAATCCGCCGCCGGGGGCGAACTAGGTCCCGCACGGCCGCGCGCGAACTAGCCGCTGATCGCGCTGCTCGCCAGGGGCCAACCGGGCTGCCGCCGATTCGGGTAGTCCGACTGCCACCGATAGGCCGAACGGTCATGAGGACGTCCGGACGGGCAAAGGATCGCGGTCAGCGGTATGGAACAGCATTTATGCGCGACGTTACTTAAACGTCAAGTGTTAACCGCTACGCGTCGTACCCATGCGGTCGGATCTTGTGACACGCTTTGCGCCCGATCGGACTCTCGGCCGAAGGACATTCGGCGGCGTGCCCGGCGGGACGGATTTCCGGGGGAGGCGAAGTTTGGCGGCTTTCGCAGCGACCACCGTGACTCACCACGCTAGACATAGCGAGTCGAGAGTCAGAGGTGGGGGGAAGGTGGGGCGACCCCTGCCGCCGCCCCACCGCCCGTCCCCCTGAAAGGCTCGGGAAGGGGTCCCTGCAACCGCCACTCCCGAGTCCCCGCATCCGAAGATGAGGGAGACGTCTGATGAACCGCATTGCTGCGGCTCGCATCACCGGCGCTGCCCTGTTGTCCATCGGCCTCGCCGCTACTGTCAGCGTACCGGCAGCGGCAGCTTCTGCGCCCGTCTCTGTCGATACGTCCACGAATGGTGTGGTCATATCACCCGATGTAGCGAGCGCGTTGCAGCGTGATCTGGGGTTGTCACCCGCTCGGGCGATGGTGACATTCGCTCAACAGAATCGTGCCGATGTGCAGGTCGCAACGCTGCGCACTGTTCTCGGGCCGATCTTCGCCGGCTCCTGGTTCGACGCCGCGGCCGGCGAGGCCGTCGTGGCGGTGACCGACGTCACAGCCCTCGCGCGTGTACGCGCCGCGGGCGTTGAGGCAAGGGTTGTCACCCGAACGGACGCGCAACTGACCGCCGTCGCAGACGGACTCCGCCAGAAGCAGGTGCCGGCCGGGGTGGTCGGCTGGTACGTCGACCTGCCGACCGACCAGGTCGTGGTGCAGGTTCTGGACCGTTCGCCGGCCACCGAGGCCTTCCTGGCGACGGCCGGTGCGGCCGTCCGCGCGCAGGCCGTGACCGAGCGACCGAAGCCGCTGTACGCCGTTCGCGGCGGCGACGCGTGGTACGGATCGAACTTCCGGTGCTCGGTCGGCTTCAGCGCCACCGACGCCGCCGGCGGCAAACACTTCGTGACCGCCGGCCATTGCACGGCCGGCGGCGGTGCTGCATCCGGGTACAACCAGGTTTCACTCGGTCGGATCAACGGCAGCCACTTCGGCTCCGGCGGGGACTACGGCAAGGTCGACGTGACCAGCGGCCAGTGGACGCTGTCCGGGACCGTGGCCAGCGGCGGAGGCGCCGTGGCCGTCAAGGGCTCCGCCGAGGCCGCCGTCGGCGCCGCGGTCTGCCGCTCCGGCTCCACCACCGGCTGGCACTGCGGCACCATCCAGGCCAAGAACCAGACCGTCGTCTACCAGCAGGGCACCGTCACCGGCCTGACCAGGACCAACGTCTGCGCCGAGCCCGGCGACTCCGGCGGCGCCTGGATCAGCGGCAACCAGGCCCAGGGCGTCACCTCCGGCGGCTCCGGTGACTGCACGCACGGCGGCACCACGTACTTCAGCCCGGTGAACCCGGCGCTGAGCACCTACGGACTACGGCTCGTGACGAGCTGATTCCCCGGTGGGCTCCCCCTGCAAGCCCACCACCGCCCCGGCGGCCGGCACCCCTCCCTGCAAGCCGGCCGCCGGGGCTTTTTTTGTTCTACGTGAGTGGCTCATTTCGCTTCCAGGGGCACCTGAGTGGCTCAGGTGCCCGAAAACGCGAAATGAGCCACTCACGTAGCGAAAAAACGCCGCCGGGCCTAGGCGAGGCGGGCCTTCAACGCCTCGGCCGCCGCACGGGGGTCCTCCGCCGCCGTGATGGCCCGCACGACCACGATCCGCTGCGCGCCGGCGGCCAGGACCTCGTCCAGGCGGGGCAGGTCGATGCCGCCGATGGCGAACCAAGGCCGCTCTGATGTCACATGGCGCACCAGATCCAGCCCTGGCGCCGGCCGACCGGGCTTGGTGGGTGTCGGCCAACAGGGGCCCGTGCAGAAGTAGTCCACGCCGGCCTCCGCGGCGGCGGCGTCGGCCTGCGCGAAGTCGTGGGTGGACCGGCCGATGGCGATGTCGTCGCCGGCGATGCGGCGGGCCAACGGCACGGGCAGGTCGTCCTGGCCGAGGTGCAGGACGTCGGCCCCGGCCGCGACGGCGATGTCGGCGCGGTCGTTGACCGACAGCAGGGCCCCGTGGCGGGCGCAGGCCTCGGCGATCACCTCCAGCGCCGCGAGCTCGTGACGGGCCTCCATGCCCTTGTCCCGCAGCTGCACGATGTCCACGCCGCCGGCGAGGGCGGCGTCGACGAACTCGGCGAGGTCGCCGGTCCCGGTGCGGGCGTCGGTGCACAGGTACAGCCGTGCGTCGGCGAGCCGCTTCCTGATCTGATCTCCATCCAGTGCTGGCACGGGTGCTACGGTAGAACCCAGTGGTCCGCACGGGAGCCTGGAGGAACCGGGCTGAGAGGGAGCTTGCCAGCTCTGACCGTCGAACCTGATCCGGGTCATGCCGGCGCAGGGAGCGTGATGTGTCGTGAAGATCGCCGTTGTCGGTGGTGGGGTCGTCGGTCTGTCGGTCGCCTGGGCGGCCGCCGAGGCGGGCCACCAGGTCCAGCTGATCGATGCCGCGCCGGGTTCGGGCGCGTCCTGGGTGGCGGGCGGCATGCTCGCGCCGGTCACGGAGGCGTGGCCGGGCGAGGAACACGTGCTGGCCCTGGGCAGCGCGTCGCTGGACCGCTGGCCGGATTTCGCCGCCAGACTGGAAAAGAACGGTGGCCTCCGCACAGAGGGAACCCTGGTCGTCGCGGTTGATGCGGCCGACCGGGAGGAGCTCGACGGGGTCGCCGACTTCCTGGGCCGACTGGGCCGCGAGGTCGAGAAGGTCAACGCCCGCGAGGCCCGGCGGTTGGAGCCCTCGCTCGGCACATCCGTCCGAAGTGGACTGTTGGTGCCCGGGGACCTGGCCGTGGACAACAGGGTGCTGCTGACCGCGTTGCGCAAGGCGGCGGTGGATGCCGGCACGCAGCCGATCGCGGTCGCCGCGACCAGCGTCAGCGCGGGCGAAGTGCTGCTGGCCAACGGATCCACCGTGGACTGCGATGTCGTGGTGCTGGCCGCGGGCGCCTGGAGCGGCGGCCTGTACGAAGGGCTGGCCAAGGTCATCCGGCCGGTCAAGGGCGAGGTGCTGCGGCTGAAAGCCCGCGACGGGGCCCTTGATCCGCCGAAACGAACGGTCCGGGCCCTGGTCGAGGGCCGGCAGGTCTACCTGGTGCCGAGGGACGGCCGAGGCCTGGTGCTG
Organism: Kutzneria sp. NPDC051319; assembly: GCF_040682195.1. Classification (NCBI taxonomy): domain Bacteria; kingdom Bacillati; phylum Actinomycetota; class Actinomycetes; order Pseudonocardiales; family Pseudonocardiaceae; genus Kutzneria; species Kutzneria sp. NPDC051319. The sequence goes on from NZ_JBFBAM010000007.1 coordinate 105,503, forward strand.
GGCGCGACCCAGTACGAAGCGGGCTTCGACACCGAGGTGACGGTCGGTGGCGTGCGGGATCTGCTGCGCGACGCCGAACGCGTGCTGCCGGGGATCGGGGAGTACGCGGTGGTGGAATGCGCCGCCGGCCTGCGCCCCGGCAGCCCCGACAACCTGCCGCTGCTGGGCTGGCTGGAGCCGGGCGTGCTGGCCGCGACGGGCCATCACCGAAACGGCATCCTGCTCGCCCCGATCACCGCCGAGGCGGTGGTCGACCTACTGGCCGGCCGTGAACCCCCGGAACCGGCGCGTGCCGCCGATCCGGGCCGACTGCTCGCCGTTTCCAACGGGGGAGGCTGAAAGTGCTGGTCGTGGTCAACGGGACCGAGCGCGAACTGGCCGACGGGGCCACCGTCGCCGACGCGCTCGCCGCCATCGCCGCCCCGCCGCAGGGCATCGCGGTGGCGCTGGACGGCGAGGTCGTGCCGCGCGCCGACTGGGCGGAGACGGTGATCGAGGCCGGCGGCGCCATCGAGGTGCTCACCGCGGTGCAGGGAGGCTGAAGCGTGGACGATCCGTTTGTCATCGCCGACCGCGAGTTCGGCTCGCGCCTGGTCATGGGCACCGGCGGCGCGGCCAACCTGGCCGTGCTGGAACGGGCGCTGCTGGCCGCCGGCACCGAGCTGACCACCGTCGCCATGCGGCGGATGGACGCCGCCGGCGGCACGGGCGTGCTGGACCTGTTGCGCCGCCTGGGAATTGAGCCGCTGCCGAACACCGCGGGCTGCCGGACGGCGGCGGAGGCGGTGCTCACGGCCCGGCTGGCCCGGGAGGCCCTGGAGACCAACTGGGTGAAGCTGGAGGTCGTCGCCGACGACCGGACCCTGCTGCCGGACTCCGTGGAGCTGCTCGACGCCGCCCAGCAGTTGGTCGACGACGGCTTCGTGGTGCTGCCCTACACCAACGACGACCCGGTGCTGGCGCTGCGGCTGGAGGAGGTGGGCTGCGCCGCCGTGATGCCGCTGGGTTCCCCCATCGGCACCGGTCTCGGCATCCGCAACCCGCACAACATCGAGCTGATCGTCTCCCGTGCGAGCGTGCCGGTGATCCTCGACGCCGGCATCGGCACCGCCTCCGACGCCGCCCAGGCCATGGAGCTGGGCTGCTCGGCCGTGCTGCTGGCCACCGCCGTCACCCGTGCGCAGGACCCGGAGCGCATGGCGGCGGCGATGCGTGGGGCAGTGGAAGCAGGCCGTTCGGCCCTACTTGCGGGGAGAATTCCGCAACGCTTCTGGGCGCAGGCCTCCTCCCCGGCTCGTTGAGTCATCATGAACGAGAGGTGCCACCAACCCGAGGAGTGAGTGTCGTGGCGATGTCGACGACGACGGCTACGGTCGACGAGACCACGCGGCTGTACCTGGCGGTCGGCCGGTTGTCCCGGATCCTGCGCCGCAGCGGGTCCCCCGGCCTCGGCCAGGGCTCGATCTCGGCCCTGGCCACGCTGGCCTACAAGGGGCCGATGCGGCTGGGCGACCTGGCCGCGCGGGAGGGGGTGGCCCCGCCGACGCTGTCCCGGATCATCGCCGCGCTGGTGGAGTCCGGCTACGTGATGCGGGAGGCCGACCCGCAGGACGGCCGCGCGTCGCTGGTGCGGGCCACGCCGGAGGGCGAGCGGATCATGGCCGGGGTCCGCTCCGAGCGGCTGCACGAGTTGCACAACCGCCTGGAGCGGCTGACCGAGGAGCAGCGGACCGCGCTGGCCGCCGCCGTGCCGGCGCTGGAGGCCCTAGTGTCCGAGGACGTCTAGCACCAGCTTGCCGGTGAGCTGGTTGGACGCGCCGATTTCGTGCGCCTTGCCGGCCTCGGCCAGCGGGAGCACCTGGTCGACGTGGACGGTCAGCTTGCCGTCGGCGATCAGGTCGAGCAGGGCCAGCAGACCGCGCTGGTCCGGCTCGACGAGGATGCCGGTGGCGCGGACGCCGAGCTCGGCGGCCTTGGCCGCCAGCGCGTCGTCGACGCCGCCGGGCACGGCGAACACGGTGCCGCCCGGCTTGAGCACGTCCGCGGAGCGCAGCGCGTTGTCGCCGCCGATCAGGTCGAACACCACGTCCACGTCCTTGGCGACCTGGGTGAAGTCGGTGGTGGTGTAGTCGATCGGCTCGTCGACGCCGATGCCCCGCAGGAAGTCGTGCTTGAGCGTGCGGGCCGTGCCGTAGACGTAGGCGCCGTGGGCCTTGGCGATCTGGACCGCCAGGTGGCCCACGCCGCCGGCCGCGGCGTGTACGAGCACCTTCTGCCCGGGCTGAACCTTGGCGTCGTCGACCAGCGCCTGCCACGCCGTCAGCCCGGCCAGGGGCAGCGCGGCGGCCTCGAAAACGCCGAGGTCGGCCGGCTTGCGCACGAAGTGCCGCGACGGGGCGACGACGTACTCGCCGTAGCCGCCGGCCTGCTTCGGGAACAGCGGCATGCCCAGCACCTCGTCGCCCGGCTTGAGCCAGCTGACCCCGAAGCCGACGCGTTCGACCGTGCCGGCGACGTCCCAGCCCAGCACGAACGGCGGCGTGCCGAGGAACACGCCGTGCTCGCGGGTCTTCCAGTCCACCGGGTTCACGCCCGCCGCGTGCACCCGCACCTCGATCTCCGTCGGCCCCGGCTCGGGTCGCTCGACCTCGACCACCTTGAGCACGTCCGGTCCGCCCAGCTCGGTCTGGCGCACGACTCGCATCTTCGTTCCCTTCCCATCCAATGGTGACTACGTCATCTTGGGATAGGTGGTACACATCCGCCAGTACGCACTAATTTGTAAAGTAGGTACCTGATGGAAACCGCCTGGGACCCGTATCTGCTGGCCTGCCCGTGCCGGGACGTGCTGGACCTGGTGGCCAACAAGTGGACCGCGCTGATGGTCGGCAAGCTGGCCCAGCGTCCGCACCGGTTCGGCGAGCTGCGCCGCGAGGTGGCCGGCATCACGCCCAAGGTGCTCACCCAGAACCTGCGCAGCCTGGAGCGGGACGGCCTGGTCACGCGCAAGGTCTATCCGACAACGCCGCCGAGCGTGGAGTACGCGCTGACGCCGCTGGGCGAGAGCATCAGCGGCTACCTGATCGCGCTGAACAACTGGACCGCCGCCAACTTCGCCGAGATCAAACGAGCCCGCGAAGCCTACGACGCCGCCGCAGCCGCCCTACCCCAACCCATCACCTGACGTCAGGGCTTCAGAGTTCGGAAGGGACCATTCCTCTACTCGGAGTGGAGGAATGGTCCCTTCACGTCATCTAGAAGCGGTCGTCCGACAGACGCCAGAAGTTCGACACGGGACCGACGCCCGCGCCCAGGGGGTAGGCGTTCTTCACGGCCTGCACGATGAAGCGCTTGCCGAACTCGACGGCGGCCGGCATGGTCGCGCCCTTGGCCAGGGCCGAGGTGATCGACGAGGCCAGGGTGTCGCCGCTGCCGTGCGTGTCCTTGACGTCGAAGCGCGGCCCGGGCAGCTCGATCACGGCCACGCCGTCGTACAGGATGTCCACGCACTCCGGGTCGGCCCGCAGATGCCCGGCCTTGATCAGCACCCACTGCGGCCCGAAGTCGAACATGGCCTTGGCCGCGTCGAGCATCTGGTCCCGGCGCGTCACGTCGATGCCGGTCAGCAGCCGCACCTCGTCGAGATTCGGCGTGACGAGCGATGCTCGCGGAAACAGCAGATTCTTCAGCCCCGCCAAAGCATTGTCGTGCAGCAGCTGGTCGCCGTGCATGGACGCCGACACCGGGTCGACCACGAACGGGACCTTCCGCGCCCGCCCGATGCCCACGTTGTCGCACGCCGCGGCGACCGCCTCGATGATCGCCGCCGACGCCAGCATGCCGGTTTTTGCCGCCGTGACACCGATATCGGTGACCACCGCCTCGATCTGCGCGGCCACCACCTCGGGCGGGATCTCGTGGAAACCCGAGACCCCGACCGAGTTCTGCACGGTGACCGCGGTGACCGCGGTGGTGGCGTGCACGCCGCAGGCGAAGAACGTGCGGCAGTCGGCGTGCACCCCCGCCCCACCGCCGGAATCGGTGCCGGCGATGGTCAAAGCCCGCGGGGGAGTCGAGTTCACGACTCCACTACCGGTAGGTAGACCTGCTTGCCGTGCGCCGAGAACTCCTGCGACATCTCCGCCATTCCCGCCTCGATCGCTTCCACAGAGGACAAGTTGTGCTCCTCAGCGTACTTGCGCACGTCCTGGGTGATGCGCATCGAGCAGAACTTGGGCCCGCACATGGAGCAGAAGTGCGCGGTCTTGGCGGCTTCGACCGGCAGCGTCTCGTCGTGGTAGGACCGCGCGGTGTCGGGGTCGAGCGACAGGTTGAACTGGTCGGTCCAGCGGAACTCGAAGCGGGCCTTGGACAGCGCGTCGTCCCGCTCCTGGGCCTTGGGGTGCCCCTTGGCCAGGTCGGCCGAATGCGCGGCGATCTTGTACGTGATCACGCCGACCTTCACGTCGTCCCGGTTGGGCAGGCCGAGGTGCTCCTTGGGTGTGACATAGCAGAGCATCGCGGTGCCGGCCCAGGCGATCTGGGCGGCCCCGATGGCCGAGGTGATGTGGTCGTAGGCCGGCGCGATGTCGGTGGCCAGCGGGCCGAGCGTGTAGAACGGCGCCTCGCCGCAGAGCTCCTCCTCCAGCCGCACGTTCTCCACGATCTTGTGCATCGGCACGTGGCCGGGGCCCTCGATCATCACCTGCACGTCCTTCGCGCGGGCGATGTGCGTGAGCTCGCCGAGGGTGCGCAGCTCGGCGAACTGGGCGGCGTCGTTGGCGTCCGCGATGGACCCCGGGCGCAGCCCGTCGCCCAGCGAGAAGGTGACGTCATAGGCCCGCAGGATGTCGCAGAGTTCCTCGAAGTTGGTGTAGAGGAAGCTCTCCTGGTGGTGCGCGAGGCACCAGGCGGCCATGATCGAGCCGCCGCGGGACACGATGCCGGTGACCCGCTTGGCGGTCAGCGGCACGTACCGCAGCAGCACGCCGGCGTGCACGGTCATGTAGTCGACGCCCTGCTCGCACTGCTCGATCACGGTGTCCCGGTAGATCTCCCAGGACAGCTCGGTCGGATCCCCGTTCACCTTCTCCAGCGCCTGGTAGATCGGGACGGTGCCGACCGGGACCGGCGAGTTGCGCAGGATCCACTCCCGCGTCTCGTGGATCCGCTTGCCGGTGGACAGGTCCATGATGGTGTCGGCGCCCCAGCGGGCGGCCCACACCATCTTGTCCACCTCCTCCTCGATGGACGAGGAGACGGCCGAGTTGCCCATGTTGGCGTTGATCTTGACCAGGAACTTCTTGCCGATGATGGCCGGCTCGGACTCGGGATGGTTGCGGTTGACCGGGATCACGGCCCGGCCGATGGCGACCTCGCTGCGCACGAACTCGGGGTCGACGCCCTCGCGGGCGGCGCAGTAGGCCATCTCCTTGGTGATGATGCCGGCCTTGGCGTAGGCCAGCTGCGTCACCGCGCCGTTGACCGGCTCACGCTCGGCCACCCACGGCTCCCGCAGCTTGGACAGTCCACTCTGGACGTCGATCACCGCGGAGTCGTCGGTGTACGGGCCGGAGGTGTCGTACAGGTCAAGGTGTTCGCCGTTGGTGAGCTCCACGCGGCGCATGGGCACCCGGACCCCATCGAATCCAACACCGTTCGGGCCGTCCACGTAGACCTTGTGAGAACCCTGGATGGGACCGGTGGTCACGGTCGGCCGGACACGGTCGTCAAGGGACGTCATGGCGATTCCTCCCTACGCTGGCATTACCCAGTACAGGTTCAGGCGGTCGGCGGCACCGGATCGAAAAGTCGATCCAGCCGCCCTCTCAGCCCGCTTGTGGCGCGAGCTCCCGCGGTGTGTTCAGTTGTCGGCTCCCGACGCTAGCGAATGCGGCCGCTTCCTGCCAGCCTCGCTTCGCGTACCTTGTGCCGGTGGCAGACGATCAACCGTTTCCACCCGGCGCTCGACGGGCGGTCCGACCGACGACGGTCATCGACTGCCCGGCCTGCGGCGAGTTGGCCGGCCGCGGCTATCCCTCGTGCCTGGTGTGCGCGGAACTGGTCGACCAGTTCTGGACGCTGGACTGGCGGCCCCTGGTCGAGGTCTCCGGCATCCCGGAGCTGGAGCTGGCCGAGCTGGTGCTGCTGGAGGACGTCGGCAAGCTGCCGTGGACCTGCACCGACGTGGCCATGACGCTGACGCGCTGCCCGGCCTGCGGCGCGGAACTGGGCACCGGCGACCTGCCCTGCCTGCGCTGCCGGGTGGCCGACGAGAACCGCTGGGCCTGGGACCACATGGGCTATCCGGCCCGGATGACCGGCAACGAGCACGCCATGCGGGTGGCCCGGATGGTGCTGCGCTCGCCGCACCGGCAGCGCCAGACGGTGGTCCAGGGCTGGCGGCTGACCATGCCGTTCCTGCTGCTCGGGGAGCTGCCGACGACTTCGCAGGCCCAGCGGATCCGGGCCCATGTGCTGGCCGAGCGGTACGACGAGCTGGTGCGCTGCCGGTCGCTGCGCGAGCTGGCCGGGCTGCCCAGCGTGCCCTGGCGAAAAGAAGTTTGACCTGGAGTGCGCTCCAGCTAGTTGGATCGGCTCCATGGCGAACATGGGCATCGGGACCTGGGCGATGGGCGGCCCGTTCTTCGACGGCACGCAGGCGGTCGGCTGGGGGCCGACGGACGACGAGGAGTCGGCGCGGGCGCTGCGGCGGGCGGTGGAGCTGGGGGTGACCCTGTTCGACACCGCCGACGTGTACGGCACCGGGCACGCCGAGGAGCTGCTGGGCCAGGTGTTCGCCGGCCGGCGGGACGAGATCCGCATCGCCACCAAGTGGGGCAACGTGTTCGACCCCGCCACCCGGCAGATGACCGGCGGCGACGGCTCCGTGGCCTACATGCGCAAGGCGTTGACGGAGTCGCTGCGTCGGCTGCGCACCGACCACGTGGACATCTACCAGCTGCACCTAGGCGACCTGCCGTTCGATCAGGCCGCGGAGCTGCGCGATGCCCTCGACGACCTGGTCCTGGAGGGGCTGATCAGGGCGTACGGGTGGAGCACGGACGACCCCGAGCGGGCCAAGGCGTTCGGCTCGTACGTGCAGGCGGAGATGAACGTGCTGCACGACCGGCCGGACATGTATCCGGTGCTGGAGGATCACGACCTGACGATGCTGTGCCGAGGCCCGCTGGCGATGGGGCTGCTGACCGGCCGCGACTGGGCCTCGGCGTCCTTGCCGGACGACGACGTGCGGAACAAGGTGCCGGGTTGGATGCAGTTCTTCCGTGACGGCAAGCCGACGCCCGCGTTCGTCGAGCGGGTGGAGGCCGTCCGCGAGGTGCTGACCTCGGGCGGCCGCACGCTGACGCAGGGCGCGCTGGCGTGGATCTGGGCGCGGTGTGACCGGGCCGTGCCGATCCCCGGCTGCCGCACGGTGGCCCAGGTCGAGGAGAACGTAGGCGCGCTGGAGTTCGGGCCGTTGAAGCCGGACGAGCTGGCCGAGGTGCAGCGCCTGCTGGGCTGAGTTTTCTGTACTTGCTGGTCCATTTTTTGCCGCCTAAGTTCGATGGCATGCGAACAATTCACATCGACCGCCACGGCGGTCCCGAGGTGCTGGCCTGGACCGAGCGGCCCGATCCGACGCCCGGTCCGGGCCAGGCGGTCGTCCGCCCTTCGGCCATTGGCGTGAACTACATGGACATCGGGGCCCGGGAGACCGGCATGGGTGGCTGGGGCGCCCCGGTCACGCTGGGCGTCGAGGGCGCGGGCCGGATCGTGAGCGTCGGCGACGGTGTCGAGGACCTGGCCGTCGGCGACCGGGTGGCCTGGTTCTACGTGCCCGGCAGCTACGCCGAGCTCGTGCTCGCGCCGGCCGAGTCGCTGGTCAAGCTGCCCGACGACATCGACGACGAGACCGCGGCGGCGGTGATGATGCAGGGGCTGACCGCCAACCACTTCACCACCGAGACGTACGCGATCAAGCCCGGTGACACCGCCGTCGTGCACGCGGCGGCCGGTGGCGTCGGGCTGATGCTGACCCAGATGATCAAGGCCCGCGGCGGCACGTCCATCGGCCTGGTGTCCCGCCCGGAGAAGGTCGCCGCGGCTGAGGCCGACCACGTGCTGGTGTCCAGCGGCGGCGGCTTCGAGGACAAGATCCGCGAGCTGACCGCCGGCGAGGGCGCCCACGTGGTCTACGACGGCGGCGGCGCACCGACCTTCCGCTCCTCGCAGCTTTCCCTGCGCCGCCACGGCGTGCACGTCTACTACGGACCGTTCATGGGCGTGCCGACGCTGACGCCGATGGACCTGCCCAACAGCATCCTGTTGTCCTACGCGGCCGTCGGCGACCACGTGCCGACGCGGGAGGCGCTGATCCGCCGTAGCAGCGAGGTGTTCGCCATGGTCGGCAAGGGACAGATCACCGCGCGCATCGGCGGCCGCTACGCCCTGAAGGACGCCGCCCAGGCCCACGCCGACCTGGAATCCCGTGCCACCACGGGAAAGCTGCTGCTACTGCCGTAGATACGACGCCACCGCGTCAGCGATGCTGCCCAGCGCGTCGAGCCGCGCGTACTCGGCGGCCAGCCGCTTGGCGTTGCCCCGATAGGTCGGATCGGTCATGACGATCCGCACCGCCTTCTTGATCTCGTCCTCCGACGGCTTGTCCGTGGCCAGGTACAGCGCCGCCCCCGTGGCCGCGGCCCGGGTGTTGCTCTCCAGCTGGTCCGCCGAACGACCGGTCAGCACCAGCGGCCTGGCGTTGCGCAACGCCTGCTGCACGGTGTCGAAGGCGCCGTCGCTCACCACCACCTCGTCGGCGATCTTCCGCGACGGCAGCGTGCCGACGAAACGCACGTGCGAAGGCGTGTCGCTGCGGCGATAACTCAGTTCCTCCACGGACAACTGGAGAAACCGGTCCGCCGCCAGCACCGGCGCGTCCAGCACGAACGGCAGCGGGTCGTGCGTGACGCCGACCGACCGCATGGCCGCCACGAACTCCTCCTGCACGCCGCCCAGCGCGTCCCGGACGTACTCGTACGCCCGGCGATTGCGCTGGCGGCCGGCGGCCGTGCGGTCCGGCGGCAGGCCCAGGCCGGCCGGGGCGGTGTCGATGCTGCTCAGCGAATACGGCTCGGTGCCGACCAGGATCAGCGCCGCCGGCTTCGGGCCGGGCGCGCCGTAGCTGAGCGGCAACGTGCCCTGGAACGCCACATCGCCGACCACCACCGTCGGCTCGTCCGACTCGGCCAGCAGCCGGCACAGCCGCCGGTGCTGGTCGACCAGCACGCGGCCGGTCGGCGGCTCAAGGCCGGTGATCAGCTCCACCTCGTGGTCGCGATCGGTCAACGTGGCCGCGATCGTGCGCATCGCGTGCCGGTGCGAGGTGGTGGCCGTGACGACGACCCTGCCCATGACTGTGCCTCCCCAGGTGTGGCGCCCTACGGAAGGAAGACGTCCGTACACCCGGCCCGGATCAACGGGGCGAACGAACGGGCACGCAGAACCGCCCGGCCGTTCACATACGTGAGCTCAGTCCTCGTCCTCGTCCTCGTCGTCCGCGAACGGATCGGGCTCCACCGCCGGGTCCCAGGACAGGCCGGGCACGCCCCACCCGTTGCGCTTGACCATCTTCTTGGCCGCGCGGGCGTTGCGGCCCACCAGTCGGTCCAGGTAGAGCAGGCCGTCGAGGTGGTCGGTCTCGTGCTGCAGGCAGCGGGCGAAGAAGCCGGTGCCCTCCACCTCCAGGGGCTCGCCGTTGTCGTCGAAGCCGGTCACCTTGGCCCAGGTCGCCCGGCCCGTCGGGTACGTCTCGCCGGGCACCGACAGGCAGCCCTCGAAGTCGTCGTCCGGGTCGGGCATGCCCTCCGGCCGCTCCGAGGTGGTCAGCACCGGGTTGACGACAACTCCCTTGTGCCGCACGCCCTCGTCGTCCGGGCAGTCGTAGACGAACACCCGGCGGTCGACCCCGATCTGGTTGGCCGCGAGCCCGACGCCGTGCGCGGCGGCCATCGTCTCGTACAGGTCGCAGACCAGGGTGCGCAGCTCGTCGTCGAATTCCGTGATCGGGCGGGTCGGGGCGCTCAGCACCGGGTCGCCCACCACGCGGATCGGGTGAATCGCCATGTGACGACCCTAGGGGCCGGTTCGGCAAGATCATTGTCAGGGGTGGTCGGTAGGCTCTGCCGGATCGGGACGCGCCGGGGCTGGGCACGGTCCGAAGCAAGATCACGTGATTGAATGGTCGCCTGGGAATCACACGGCTGTGATTCCTGCGACCGCAGGGATCCGCGACCGTGAGGGGCGAGGAGCCAGATGGACGCCGTGAAGGCCATGACGCAGGTGGAAGAGCCTGCCGACGGCCTGACCCGACGAGAACACGCCATCCTGGCGTTCGAACGCCAGTGGTGGAAGTACGCGGGGGCCAAGGAGCAGGCCATCCGTGAGCTGTTCGACATGTCCTCGACCCGGTACTACCAGGTGCTCAACGGTCTGATTGAGAAGCAGGAAGCCATGGCGGTCGACCCCATGCTGATCAAGCGGCTGCGCCGGCTGCGCGCCGGCCGTCAACGCGCCCGCGCCGCGCGCCGACTGGGGTTCGAGCCCCGATGAGCACGCCGGAGCCCGCCGGCGGCCCGGCCCGGCCCGCCCGCATCGCCGGCATCGTCCTGCTCGTCGTCGCCGCCATCGCGCTCGTGATGGGCGTCATCAGCCTGCTGCCGCTCGGCGGCGGGGGCAACGAGGCCGGCGGCACCAGCACCACCACGCCGCCCCCGGCCACCACGACCACCTCCGGCCCGGCCAAGCCGACCACCACCTCGGCGGCCCCGCCGGCCACCACGACCACGGCCAAGCCGCCGGTCACCACGACCACCACCCAGCCGGCCCCGTCCGGCGGCGGTGGCGGTGGCGGCGGCGGCGGTGGCAACCCGCAGTCGGTGCCGGTGCGCGTGTACAACAACGGCACCATCGCCGGCATGGCCCAGCAGGCCGCCAGCGACTTCCGCGCCGCCGGCTACAGCGTGCCGACCGTCGGCAACTACTCGCAGGGCATCATCGCCACCACCACGGTGTACTTCCGGCCCGGCACCGACGAGGAAGCCGAGGCCAACGCCATGGCCCAGGCCTTCCACATGCGCTCCATGCCCCGCTTCGACGGCATCCAGGCCGCCGACCCCGGCGTCATCGTGATCATCACCGACGACTACAGCCCCCCGAAGAAGGGCTGACCTTCACGTGTGGAAGGGGCCATTCCTGGCGTTGAACGCCAGGAAGGCCCCTTACTGGCGTTCAACGTCAGGATGGCCGCACCCCAGGTTCATGAGGCCTGCTCGCTCCGCGTCGGGTTCGGGGCGCGGCTGCGGGAGATGGCCGTGGTGAAGGCGACCCACCCCGCGCCGCCGGGTTACCCGCCCCGTAGCGCGCGTGGCCTGACGGCTTCGCCCACCGCTCTCCAGGCGGCCCGCATAATCGTCGACGGTGTAGTCGATGACCTGTGCGCCGAGTGTCGCTTTCGGACACAACGGCGGAGCCAACCTGCCGATGAACCTCTGCCTGAAACCGTATTTCGGTGTGTCGGAGAGCGGGACTCGCGGGGGGCAAAGGGAAAGCCCGGCCCCGCGGAGCGGGGCCGGGCTTTGTGCCTCAGCTGGCGGGGCTGGACTCAGAAGTCCATGCCGCCGGCGTCGGGGGCGCCGGCCGGGGCCGGGTTCTTCTCGGGCTTGTCGGCGACGACAGCCTCGGTGGTGAGGAACAGCGCGGCGATCGACGCGGCGTTCTGCAGCGCGGAGCGGGTCACCTTGGCGGGGTCGATGATGCCGGCGGCGACCAGGTCCTTGTACTCGCCGGTGGCGGCGTCGAGGCCCTCGCCGGGCTTGAGGCCCTTGACCTTCTCCACCACAACGCCACCCTCGAGGCCGGCGTTGACGGCGATCTGCTTCAGGGGCGCCTCGACGGCGACCTTGACGATGTTCGCGCCGGTCGCCTCGTCACCGGTGAGGTTGAGGCTGGCGAACGCGGCCTCGGCGGCCTGCAGCAGGGCCACGCCACCACCGGCGACGATGCCCTCCTCGACGGCGGCCTTGGCGTTGCGCACCGCGTCCTCGATGCGGTGCTTGCGCTCCTTGAGCTCCACCTCGGTGGCGGCGCCGGCCTTGATCACCGCAACGCCGCCGGCCAGCTTGGCCAGCCGCTCCTGCAGCTTCTCACGGTCGTAGTCCGAGTCCGACTTCTCGATCTCGGCGCGGATCTGCTTGACGCGACCCTGGATCTGCTCGGCGTCGCCGGAGCCCTCGACGATCGTGGTCTCGTCCTTGGTCACCACGACCTTGCGCGCCTTGCCCAGCAGGGTCAGGTCGGCGTTCTCCAGCTTGAGGCCCACGTCCTCGGAGATGACCTGGCCACCGGTGAGGGTGGCGATGTCCTGCAGGATGGCCTTGCGGCGGTCGCCGAAGCCCGGGGCCTTGACGGCGACGGACTTGAAGGTGCCACGGATCTTGTTGACCACCAGGGTCGCGAGGGCCTCGCCCTCGACGTCCTCGGAGATGATCAGCAGCGGCTTGCCGGACTGGATGACCTTCTCCAGCAGCGGCAGCAGGTCCTTGACGGACGCGATCTTGGAGCCGAACAGCAGGATGTACGGGTCCTCGAGGACCGCTTCCTGACGCTCGGCGTCGGTCACGAAGTAACCGGAGATGTACCCCTTGTCGAAGCGCATGCCCTCGGTGAGCTCCAGCTCGAGCCCGAGGGTGTTGCTCTCCTCGACGGTGATGACACCTTCCTTGCCGACCTTGTCCATCGCCTCGGCGATGAGCTCGCCGATCGTGGAGTCGGCGGCGGAGATGGACGCGGTAGCAGCGATCTGCTCCTTCGTCTCGATCTCCTTGGCGGTCTTGAGCAGCTGCTCGGCGACGGCCTCGACGGCCTTCTCGATGCCGCGCTTGAGACCGAGCGGGTTGGCGCCGGCCGCGACGTTGCGCAGGCCCTCGCGCACCAGCGCCTGGGCGAGCACGGTGGCGGTGGTGGTGCCGTCACCCGCGACGTCGTCGGTCTTCTTGGCGACCTCCTTGACGAGCTCGGCCCCGATCTTCTCCCACGGGTCCTCGAGCTCGATCTCCTTGGCGATGGAGACACCATCGTTGGTGATGGTGGGGGCGCCCCACTTCTTCTCCAGCACGACGTTGCGACCCTTGGGGCCGAGCGTCACCTTGACGGCGTCAGCGAGGATGTTCATCCCGCGCTCGAGACCGCGGCGGGCGTCCTCGTCGAACGCGATCATCTTGGCCATTGCGGTGTGGTCCTCCGGCTTATGGATGACACGGTGCTCGGCCGGCTCGGTGCCCGCGACGGACGACTGCCGGGGATCTCCCCGACGGCCTCACCGTCCCGACCTAACGTGTTGGCACTCGCAGTGCCCGAGTGCTAGTTCGTGTTTAGCACTCGCGGAGGCCGAGTGCAAGCAAGGCGGCCTCAGGCAGTGATCCAGACGATGAACACCACAAGGATCACGAGCAGCGCGGTTCCGGCCAGGACGGGCACCGCCCAGCGGGCGGCGCCGCCGTCCTCGCGGAAGGCGGTGTTGTTGATCGGCGTCGGCGGCCGCAGCCGGATCGGCTGGTCACCGGCCTGCGCGTAGCCGTACTGCGGCTGCGCCGGGCCCTGATGCTGGTACGGCCGCGGCTGCATGGGCCCGGGCTGCTGGCTGGGGAACGGCTGCGAGGCGGGGCCGTGCGCCTGGGCGACGGCCTGCACCGGGACCGGGCCGCTGGCCGGCTCGGTGCGCAGGGTCGGCTGCTGGGTCACGGGCGGCGGCGCGGGCACGCCCGGCTGCGAGACGGTCACGAGCGCCGACCGCGCGGCGGCGACCAGCTCGCGGCAGTTGGCGTAGCGCTGCTTGGGGTCCTTGGCCATGCCCTTGCGGATCACGTCGTCGATGCCGGCCGGCAGGCTCACCAGCGTGGTCACCGACGGCGGCTGGCTGCCCAGGTGGCCCTGGATGACCTCGGACACGGTGCCCTGGAACGGCGGGCGGCCGGTGAGGCAGGCGAACAGCACGCAGGCCAGTGAGTAGAGGTCGGTGCGGCCGTCGACGGGCTCGCCCCGCAGGTGCTCGGGCGCCGCGTAGGTGGGCGAGCCGAGGAAGTCGCCGCCACGGGTGCGGTGGCCGGTGGCGCCGCGCCTGGTCAGGCCGAAGTCGGCCAGGTAGACGTGCTCGCCCGCGGACTCGCGGCTGGTGACCAGCATGTTGGCCGGCTTGACGTCCAGGTGCACCAGGCCGCGCCCGGCCAGCATGTCCAGCGCCTCGCCGGCCTGGCTGACCAGGATGAGGGCGCGCGAGGGCGTCAGCGGCCCGTCCTTGATCAAGCTGGCCAGGTCGGACCCGTCGACCAGCCGCATGGCGATGTAGAGCAGGCCGTCCAGCTCACCGAAGTCGTACAGCGGCACGACGTTGGAGTGGTCGATGGCCGCGGTGTTGCGCGCCTCGTCGACGAAGCGCTCCCGGAACTCCGGGTCCTCGGTCAGGTGCTCGGAGATGACCTTCAGCGCGACCTTGCGGCCCAGCCTCATGTCCGTGGCGCGGTACATGACGCTCATGCCGCCTCGGCCCAGCACCGCGTCGATGCGGTAGTGGCCCAGGCGCTTACCGGTCAAGTCGTCCGACACCAGGTCAGCCTAACGTCCGCGAATCTCGCCTCGCGGCCGGTTGGTGGGAAAACGGCGGCGGCCGCGCGGGCCGCCGCCGTTCAACGTTGCTTCGACTTCGTCAGATCAGACCTTGCGGACGTCCGCGGCCTGGCTGCGGCCGTCACGGCCGGCCTGGACCTCGAACTCAACCCGGTCGCCCTCGGCCAGTGCCCTGAATCCGTCCATCTGAATCGCCGAGTAGTGGACGAACACATCCTGACCACTGTCCTGAGCGATGAACCCGTAACCCTTTTCCGAGTTGAACCACTTGACCGTGCCGACTGCCACGGCGTCCTCCTTGAGATGTGGCGCACGGCGCTGGGGGCGCCGAATGGATCTCACGACAACGTTAGCGGCGAGCAGGCGGCTCGCCATCTGCTTGTCGGGTGCTCTTCATGCGCCAGAATCGTTGCCGCACAGCAATTTCCGATGACTCGAACGGCGGTACCGCCGTCACCGGCCGGTATGCGGGAGGATGGGGGCCGTGTCCACTTCAGCTAGCCGGTTGGCGACCGTCGACGAACACCTTTCGACCGTGTTGGGGCTGGTCGGCAATACGCCGGTCGAACGCATTCCGGTCGCGGACTGTCTCGGTCTCGCCATCGCCGAGGACCTTCACTCTCCGGTGGCGCTGCCACCGTTCGACAATTCGGCGATGGACGGTTACGCCGTTCGGGCGCGAGACATCAGGGATGCCCCGGTCGAACTCCCAGTAACCGACGACATCCCCGCCGGAAAGACCGAATCGACCGAGCTCATGCCCGGCACGGCGCAGCGCATCATGACCGGGGCCCCGGTGCCGCCGGGCGCGGACGCCGTCGTCCAGGTCGAGCTGACCGACGGCGGCGTCGAGCGGGTGTTGATCAACGGCGAGGTCGAGCCGGGCCTGCACATCCGCCGGGCCGGCGAGGACGTCAAGGTCGGCGACGTGGTGCTGCGCGCGGGCGCGGAGCTCGGGCCGGCGCAGCTGGGCCTGGCGGCCGCGGTCGGCGCGGGCGAGCTGCCGGTGCGGCGGCGGCCTCGGGTGCTGGTGCTGTCCACCGGATCCGAACTGGTCGCGGCCGGGAATCCGTTGCTGCCCGGCCAGATCTACGAGTCCAACGGCGTGATGCTGGCCGCGGCCATCCGTTCGGTGGGCGCGCTGGCCGAGGTGCTGAGCTTCGTGCCGGACGACGTCGACGCCTTCCACCAGGCGCTGGCCGACCGGCTGGACTCGGCCGACCTGATCGTCACCTCCGGTGGCGTCAGCGCCGGCGCCTATGAAGTGGTGAAGGACGCCTTCACCGGCAACGGCGTGGAGTTCCGCAAGGTGGCCATGCAGCCGGGCATGCCGCAGGGCGCCGGCAACTACCGGGGCGTGCCGGTGGTGACCCTGCCGGGCAACCCGGTCAGCGCCCAGGTGTCGTTCGAGGTGTTCCTGCGGCCGGCGCTGCGCTCGGCCATGGGGCACGCGGTGGTCCAGCGGCCGACCCGGACCGCCGTGATCGCCCAGGCCCTGCACTCGCCGCCCGGACGCCGCCAGTTCCGCCGCGGTGTGCTCGACCACGCCGCCGGCACGGTCGAGCTGGCCGGCGGCCCCGGCTCGCACCTGCTCAGCGCGCTGGCCGTGGCGAACTGCCTGGTCGTCGTGCCGGAGGGGGTCAGCGAGGTGGCGGCGGGCGATCTCGTCACCGTTGTCGGACTCGATGCGTAGAGTCGTGTCGTGGGACTCATCGGATGGATCGTGCTGGGCGCGATCGTGGGCTGGGCGGCCAACCTCGTCGTCGGCGGTCGCGACCGCCGGCCGCAGGGCTGCATCGTCAGCATCCTGGTCGGCGTGGCCGGCGCGTTTCTCGGCGGCTGGCTGTACCAGCTGGCCACCGGGCATCCGCAGGACTTCGGCTGGAACTTCACCAGTTTCGGCATCGCGCTGGTCGGGGCGGTGATCCTGCTGGCGCTGCTGAGCCTGCTGCGCGGCGCCGGGCGGGGCGGCCGTCAGTAGCGCACCCGGTGACGCGCGAAAGGCAGCCGCGGCGGGTGCCCTATCGTGTGGCGCGATGAACGCCAACTCGCCCGAACCCGCCGGGTTCTCCGCCAGCCACTTCCTGGACCTGGCCCGCAAGACCGTGCCGCCGATGCACCCGGGCGGCCGGCCGATCGTGGCCGGCTTCGCCGTGGGCGCGCTCGTGCTGCGGCTGATCAACCGCCGGCTGGGCTTCCTCGGCTTCGTGGCCACGGCCTGGGCCGCCTGGTTCTTCCGTGAGCCGGCCCGGGTGACGCCGACCCGCCCGAACATCGCGGTCGCCGCGGCCGACGGCACGGTCGCCGACGTCCTGGAGGCGGAGCCGCCGGCCGAGCTCGGCCTTCCGTTCGGGCGGATGCTGCGGATCAGCACCTTCCTCAACATCTTCGACGTGCACGTGCAGCGGCTGCCGGCCACCGGCGAGATCACCGCCGCGCACTACCGCCCGGGCAAGTTCCTGTCGGCCGACCTGGACAAGGCGTCCGAGGACAACGAGCGCAACTCGCTGGCCATCCGCACCGAGGACGGCAAGGACCTGGTCGTGGTGCAGATCGCCGGCCTGGTCGCGCGTCGCATCGTGTGCGAGGTCAAGGCAGGCGAGCCGGCCGTCGCCGGCCGCACCTACGGCCTGATCCGGTTCGGCTCGCGGGTCGACCTCTACGTGCCGCTGGGCAGCAAGGTGCTGGTCGAGCCGGGGCAGCGCACCATCGGCGGCGAGACCGTGCTCGCCGAACTCGGGGGCTGACCACCATGCCTTCGGGGCCCGGTGTGCGGCTGCTGCCCAACGCCATCACGGTGCTGGCCATGTGCGCCGGCCTGTCCGGCGTGCAGTTCGCCCTCACCAACAACTACGCGGTGGCGATCGGCGCGATCGGCGCGGCGGCGATCCTGGACAGCCTCGACGGCCGGATCGCCCGGCTGCTGGACGCCACCAGCAAGATGGGCGCCGAGCTGGACTCGCTGGCCGACGCCATCTCCTTCGGTGTCTCGCCGGCGCTGATGCTCTACATCTGGGCCCACGGCTCCGACAACGGGCTGTGGATCGTCTCGCTGATCTTCGCGGCGTGCATGGTGCTGCGGCTGGCGCGGTTCAACACGCTGCTGGAGGACACCGAGAAGCCGCCGTTCACCAAGGAGTTCTTCGTCGGCGTGCCGGCCCCGCCGGGCGCGTTGCTCGCCCTGCTGCCGATCGTGCTGTGGCTGGCCGCCGGCAACGGCTTCTGGACCTCGCCGATCGTCGTGGCGATCTGGACGGTGATCGTGGCCGCGCTGATGATCAGCCGGGTGCCGACGCTGTCCCTGAAGACGATCAAGGTGCCGCCGCGGATCGTGGCCCCGCTGCTGGTCGGCGTGGTGCTGGTGGCCGCGACCGTGCTGCTGTACCCGCTGTGGGCGCTGGTCGCGGCGATGCTGATCTACCTGGGGCACATCCCGTACTCGGTCTACCGCTACTACTGGCTGGCCCGGCACCCCGAGGCCTGGTCGGTGCCGTCGCGGGAGCGGCGGGCCATCCGCCGTGCCGGCAGCGCCGCCCGCCGGTTCGGGCTGCGGCCGCCGCTGCGCCGCCGGGTGGCCGGCGCGGCCAGCCGGATCAGCCAGGTTCGGCTGCCCCGGCGCACCGACTCGACCACCAACGGCAACGGCGACGGCACCCGCCGCCGGGGCTGGCGTCAGCTGGGGCTTCGCCGCCAGGAACGCCGCTGAGTCACGCTCGCCGTGGCTAAGCTGGCGCCGTGATCTCGCTGACCGCCCGGCTGTCCCCGTCCGCGTTGGACACCCGGCGAGGTGTCGTCCGCCTGCATCCCGAGGTGCTCGACGCGTTGGGCCTGCGTCAGTGGGACGCGGTGAAGCTGACCGGGGCCCGCGTCAGCGCCGCGCTGGCCGCGGCCCACGACGGCGAGACCCCGCACGGCATCGTTTTCGTCGACGACGTGACGCTGTCCAATCTGGGCATCGTCGAGGGCTCGGAGATCGCCGTCGCGCCGGTCGAGGTGTCGGCGGCGCGGTCGATCGTGGTGTCCGGCTCCCGGCTGGCCTCGGCCTCGGTGCACCCGGACACGTTGCGGCTCGCGCTGACCGGCAAGGTCCTGACCACGGGTGACGCGGTGTCGCTGCTGCCGCAGGACCTGGCCCCGCCGCCCGGCTCGGACGTCTCGCAGGCGCGGCGGCAGCTGTCGCTGGCCATCGGCACCACCTGGACCAACGAGCTGATCACCGTGACGGCCACGCAGCCGCCGGGGCCGGTGACGATCGGCCCGAGCAGCGTGTTGACCTGGCGTGGCATGGAGGTCGTGGTCGAGCCGGAGCCGAAGCCCGTGGAGGTTCCGGTCGAGCTGCCCGAGGTTCCGCCGGTGCCGATCGCGGACCTGGTCGGCCAGCAGGACCAGGCCAAGCTGTTGACGGAGTGGCTCGACCTGACCTTCCACCGGCCGGAGCTGCTGGCCCAGCTCGGTGCGTCGGCGCAGCTGGGCGTGCTGATCAGCGGCCCCGAGGGCGTCGGCAAGGCGACCCTTGTGCGGGCCGTGGCGCAGAGCGTCGGCGCCTCGGTCGTGGAGCTGTCCGCGCCGAGCATCGCCGCGCTGGAGGCGAACGCCGCGGCCAAGCAGCTGTCGGCGGCGATAACCAAGACCGCCAAGCATTCCATCCTGTTGATCTCCGATATTGACGCGCTGCTGCCGACCACTCCGCCGCCGGTGGCGACGATCGTGCTGGACACACTGCGCGCGGCCGTCCGCACCGAAGGCCTGGCCCTGGCCGTGACCAGCGCGCACCCGGAGGCCATCGACCCCCGTTTGCGCGCGCCGGAGCTCGTGGACCGCTCGCTCTCGCTTCCCTTGCCGGACAGCAAGGTTCGCGTGGAGTTGCTGCGGGTGCTGCTGCGCGAGGTGCCGGTGGAGTCCGATGTGGACCTCGGCGCGGTCGCCGACCGTACGCCCGGCTTTGTCGCCGCCGACCTGGCCGCGCTACGGCGCGAGGCCGCACTGCGGGCGGCCATGCGGCACTCAGAGGGTGTGCTCCAGGTCAGCCAGCAGGACCTGTTGGGCGCGTTGGAGACCGTGCGCCCGATCTCTATGTCCACTTCGGACACATTGCAGACCGGCGGCCTGACGCTGGACGACGTCGGCGACATGAAGGACGTCAAGCAGGCTTTGACCGAGGCCGTGCTGTGGCCGTTGCAGTACCCGGATTCCTTTGCGCGCCTGGGAGTTCAGCCGCCGCGCGGGGTGCTGATGTACGGGCCGCCCGGCTGCGGCAAGACGTTCCTGGTGCGGGCGCTGGCCGGCAGCGGGCGGCTGAATGTGCTGTCGGTCAAGGGCGCGGAGCTGATGGACAAGTTCGTCGGCGAGTCCGAGCGGGCCGTGCGGGAGCTGTTCCGCCGCGCCGCCGAGGCCTCGCCGACCATGGTGTTCCTGGACGAGGTCGACGCCCTTGCGCCGCGCCGGGGCCAGTCCTCCGACTCCGGCGTCGCCGACCGGGTCGTGGCCGCGCTGCTGACCGAGCTGGACGGCGTGGAGCCGCTGCGGGACGTGATCGTCGTCGGCGCGACCAACCGCCCCGAGCTGCTCGACCCGGCCCTGTTGCGGCCGGGCCGCCTGGAGCGCGTGATCTACGTGCCGCCGCCGGACGCCGACGCTCGGGCCGAAATCCTGCGCTCGTCGTCACGCAACATGCCGCTGGCCGCCGACGTGGATCTGGCGGCCCTGGCCGAGGAGTTGGACGGCTACTCCGCCGCCGACTGCGCCGGCCTGGTCCGGGAGGCCGCGCTGACCGCCATGCGGGAGTCCCTGTCGGCGGCCGAGGTCACCGCCGCCCACCTCGCCAAGGCCCGCACCGCCGTCCGCCCCTCCCTGGACCCCGCCCAACTAGCCGCCCTAGCCGCCTACGCCAACTCCCGCACCCTCTGACGCCCCCGCGAGTCACGCTCTCCGGCACACCGAAATACGGTTTCAGGCAGAGATTCAGCGGCGGAGTCAGGCCAGTCCGTCGGCGACTGTGCGGGCCGACGGAGAGATCGGGTGGGCGGAGCCGCCAGGCCACGCGTGCTACTGGGCGGGCAGTCCTGTGGGCCACGGTGGACGGCCGGCGCGACGGTGCGTTCGTCGGCAGCCTCAAACCGGATCTTGACGATCGTCGATGGCATGAATCCGCCCGCGGCGGCGTCACCGAGGCAGGCTGCCGCTACCGCGAGTCCCGCTCTCGGGCACGCATGAACTCAACACATGGCTGCCCGAGAGCGGGACTCGCGGTGGTTAGTTGCTGGCGCCCAGGCAGATGAAGGGGCGGCGGAAGGGGTCGGCGGCGGTGGCGTCGGCCAGGGCGACGGCGGGGCGGGCGCCTTCAGCGACGCGGCGGTGGTAGAAGGCCATGCTCTCGGCGGCGGTGTGGTCGCCGACGCGGGAGACGGCGGCGGTGACGGTGCGGACGCCGGTGGCCAGCAACGCGCCGGCGAAGCCGAGGGCCTCGTCGCCGGGGCGGATGCGGGTCATGGCGAGCTCGCAGGCGGCGAGGACGACCTGCTCGGGCGGGCGTTGCAACCGGGCGGTCTCGTGGGCGAAGAGGCCGCCGTCGACCAGGTCGAGACGGGAGAACAGGGCGTTGCCGGGCTCGTGCATGCCGTGGGCGGCGATGTGGGCGAGCTGGGCGCCGTCGAGGGCCTCCAGCACGGCTTCGACGGTGGCGGAGGAGCCGTCGAGCACCTGGGCCCCGGGCAGGTAACGGGTGAGCTGGGCGACCTCGCCGACGGCGGCGGGCAGGTCGGGGCCGCCGACCAGAACCGAGCGGCCGGTGCCGGGGAGCTGCTGGTCGGCGGAGGCGGACAGCCAGGCGGTGGCGGAGGGCGCGACGACGACGGGCCGGCCCCGAAGCGACGGCAGGGCGCCCCAGGCGATGGGGTAGAGGGGCCCGGTGGGCACGACGACGAGCTCACGGTCGCCGATGATCGAGGCCAACGGCCGCAGGAGCTGGTCGTCGAGGAACTGGGCGCGGCGGCGGGCGGAGGCGGAAACGACCTCGACGAGGGCCGACGACAGGTGGTCGGGGGCCAGGGCGTCGAGGTCGGCGTGGAACATCTTGGCGGCCTGGCGGGCGTCGGCGACGCTGCCGAGGCGCACGAGCCGGGGCCGGCCGTCGACGATGACCACGGCGACCAGCACGTCGTCGACGGCGGCGAAGCTGATCATGGCTCGGTCTTCGAGGCGCTTGCCCACCTCGGCCAGGTCGGCGACGGGGCGGGGACGGCCCCACACGGTGGTCTGCCAGCCGAGCCGGGTGACCTCCTGCTGGAGCGCGGCGTGCCGGGCGGCCATCTCCCGGACCCGGCGGCCCTCGGCCTTGGCCAGCTGCATGGCCCGGGTCAGTCCGCGGATCTCGGTGATCCGGTCGGCCAGCTCGGGATCGTCGATGGACGGTTGCGGCTCGTACCGGTACACCTGTGCCCGGGTCCGCTCCAACCAGTCGAACAGCCGTCGGGCGTCGGCGGTGGAGCGGTTGCCGTCCAGCACGAGCCGCACGGCCAGCACGCCGAGCTCACGCCCATGCACGGCGGTGCCGCTCACCAGCTCCAACCCGCCCATACGGTCACGGGTGCGACCCAGCTCGGTGAAGCCGGCGCGGGCCTGGCTGAACGCGGTGCGCCGGTCGCCGGTGGCCACGGCCACCTCGGCCCGGGCCAGCCGGCGCAGCATGCGGTGGTCGATGGAGGTGAACCGCCGCGGCGCAGGCACCTCGGCCAGCAGGCGGGCGGCGTCGGACACCTCGCCCCGCCGCAGCTGGAGGCGCACGGCGAGCAGCTTGGCGACGGCGGACTCGTCGGCCTGCGCGACGCCGCTGAGCCCCTCGGACAGCTCCAAGGCCCGCCGCACCAACGTCTTCGACGGCTTGCGAGGGGTCCTCATCGCGGCCCCGACGGCGGCGTGCAGCCCGGTCAACGAGGCCAGCCAGGCCATGGCCGGCCGTTCCTGCCGCAGGTAGCGACGCCGGGCCAGCTGGGCGAACGACCGGGCGGTGGCGTAGTCGCCCTCCATCACGGCGGCGGCGGCCCGCAATGTCTCGGCCTCGGCCAGGTCCCGGTTGCCGCCCTGTTCACGCAGGCTGCCGAAGGCCTCGTCCAGCGCGTTGGCGGCCTCCTCGGCCAACCCGGCGTACAGCAGCACCTGCGCTCGGTCGGACCGCACCTTCGGCACGGCCGTGGGCGCCACGCGCGCCATCAGCCGCTCGGCTTCCTCGTAGTAGCGCAGCGCCGTGGGGGCATCGCCCATGCGGTAGTGCATCTCGCCGAGGTTGTTGGTGGTGATCGCCAACGTCAGCGGCGAGTGGTAGGTGTGCCCGAGCCACAGGCAGCGGCGCAGGTCGTCGCCGGCCGAGTGCGGGTTGCCCATGGCGCTGTTGACCAGGGCGCGCGCGGTCAGGGCGCTGATCAGGCCGTTCTCGACGGGCGCGCCGGAGGCCAGCGCCTTGTCGGTGGCGACGACGGCCTTGTCCAGCACGACGAGGGCCTCGGGCAGCCGGCCGGCCCGCCACAGCAGGTTGCCGCGCTGCCGCTCGATCAGGCCTTCCAGCACCATGCGCGGCGAGCCGGTCGGCATCGACGACACCAGCCGGCCGGCCAGTTGGAGCGAGGGCATGCCCTCACGCAGCCCGTACGCCTCGGCGTCGGTGTGCGCCAGGGAGCTGAGCACGCGGACCCGCAGCCGCTGCTGCTCCTGATCTTGAGCGGGCACCCGGTCCAGCAGCTTCAGCGCCCGGCGGTGCAGCCGGGATGCCTCGGCGTACTGCTGCGACAGAGCCGTCCGGTGCGCGCCGGCGTGCAGCTTCGCCACCCGCTCCAGCACGGCCACAACGGCGCGTGGGCGCGCGGCAGCGGCGGTGGACGACGGAGGCACTTGTACATACCAGCACACCCCGCCGAAGGTGTGGTGTCCACCGTACGGGGAAAGATCGAGTCGTCTACAGCATCAGCGTGGGCGTCACGATCGTCCGCGGGCGGGAACCGGTTCCGTTGGCCAGGTGCACCACCAGCTGCGTCGTGCCCTTGGGCACGTCGTCGACCGCGAACCGACCGCCCTCGTCGGCCTCCGCGGTGGTGGACGAGTGCCCGGCCACCCGGACCTCGACGGTGTGCGGTCCTCCGGGCACCAGCCAGCCGTCGAACCGGTACCCGGCACCGGCCGGAGCGAAGCTGACCATGATGGTCAGGTCTTCCACGGTGAACGTCACGGTGTTCGGGCCGGCGCCCCGGACGCCGGCCAGCTCCTCGGCGCGCTCCCAGCGGGCGACCTCGACGTCGAGGTCCTCCAACGCGATCGCGAACTGGACGCGTTCGACGAGGTCGGCCGGTACCGGGTCGACCTTGTCGAACAGCACGTCGAGCTCGGCGAGCAGGAGCAGGTCCTGCTCGGCGAGGTTGTCCATGTCCACGCCGGCCTCGTCGAACTCGTGCTGACCATCGGCAGTGCTCATTGCGGGCCCCCTTCCGAGTCCAGGAGCTCGCGCAGCGAGGTCAGGCAGCGGCCGCGGGTCGGGCCGATGCTGCCGCGGGGCATCTCCAACGCCTCCGCGACCGCGTCGTACTGCGCCCGGCCGGACAGCACGGTGAGCGTGAGCAGTTTCTGACAGCGGTCGGTGAGCTGCTTGAACGCGGCCCACAGCCGACGGTCGCGGTCGTCGCGCAGCACGTGCTGCTCGGGACCGTCCACCTGGGCCGGTATGTCCACCAGGTCCTCGGCCGCCACCGGGGTCTCCCGGTCGAAGCCGGTCGTCTTGGCCCGCTGGGCCTCGCGCCGCGCCGTCACGATCAGCCACGCGGCCAGGGCCTTGGGCTGTTGCAGCCGGTCGAGGTGGCGCAGCAGGGCCAGCCAGACGGTCTGCACGACGTCCTCCGCGTGCACCTTGTCCAGCCCCTGGCTGCGCGTGACATGCCAGACCAGCGGCGTGAGGTCGGCGACCAGCACGTCGAGCGCTTTGCGGTTGCCGGCTCTGGCCGCTACGAGACACGCCGCGTGGCGGTCGTGACCGGTCAGCCCCTCCCACGGGTCGTGGCCGGTCAAGCCGTCCCACGTGTCTACGGCCATTCGATGCACCTCCGGGTCTGAGGTACGTCGGCGCGCCCCGGTCCCCCTGCCACGGGGACGCACCCCGTGCCTGCATCCTGCCCTACCCGGTGTAGTTCTCCACACCCAGATGGGCCAATCGTGCTCGATGACGGCCACGCCCCCCGGCGTGTTTCCGTGTGCTGCCACCGCCGCCCCATTCACTCCGGCGGACCCCCGGACGGGTCCCGACGTAGGTAAGAGCGGCGAACTCGGAGCCAGATACTCACGAATTGGTAACAACGTGTCCGTGCTGGTGGCGGGGCTGCCGCCACCAGCACGATCCGTCACGGGCGGACGATCTCCGCGTGCGGGATGCCGCCGTTGGGGTGCGCGACGCCGCCGCCGGCGGGCCTGGTGGTCTCGGCGTGCGGAATGCCGCCGTTCGGGTGCGCGACGCCGCCGCCGACGTGGGCGACCATGCCGCCGGGGTGGTCCTCGGCGTGCGGGATGCCGCCGTCGGTGGTCTCGCCGCCGCCGTCCTGCGCGTCGGCCAGGGCCTGCTCGACCTCGTCCAGCATCGCGGGGTCGAGAGTGGTCGCGTCCGGAGTGCTGGTCGACGTGGTGTCGTCCGTGGTGCTCATGAGTCGTCCCCTCTGGTGTTCCCCGGTGACGCCAGCCGCGCCGTCTCCCCACGTGCGGCTTGCGTCCTGTCGTGGAGCAACACGGTGACCCGGCCCCTCCCGGTTCACCATGCGTGCTCATTGTGCCGCCGAGTCACCTCGAACAGCGCAACGATTTAACAAGGGATCGCACGATCGGACTAGATACACGCCACGGTGTGATCAACACGGCGGACGAGGGAAAACCCCTGGACGCGCAGAAGGGCCGGAGACGACTGTGGCGGCCCGGCGTCGGTTCTCCCCTTCCGACGCAGGCGTGGTCGTCTCCGGCCCGCGAACCCTTCACACCCCCGCTGACGTGAAGGGTCCTTCCACGCTGACCGGCGCCCGCTTCTCCGACGACCGAACCGATGCCCCCTCGACACCGGGCCGACCGACACCCCTGTGTGCGGGCACCCGTCGCGCGTGTACTGACCTGGCGGAACCGTCATCCCCATGGCGGTCCTGCCACCCCCGACCGGCGCTTGTGGGGCGCCTGGTCCGCCGTCCCGTTCCCCATGGCGTGGGTGAACGGGCCGGACATGAGGACAGGAGCAGCGCCTCGGCCAGGAGATACAAGGTTGCGAAAACTTTCTCGAAGTTTCCGATCTTGCCTGATCGGCGGTGGTGATCACGGGGCCCTTGGCCTTATGGTCTAGACCTATGTCCGACTTGCTGCTGGAAGTCATCGCGCTCGACGCCCGCGACGCGCACGCCGCCCAGGAGGGTGGGGCCGACCGGCTGGAGCTCGTCAGCGACATGGCCGCCGACGGGTTGACCCCGGCCGTGGCCACCGCGCGGCGGGTGCTCGCCGCCACCGACCTGCCCGTGCGGGCCATGCTGCGCGACGACGCCGGGTTCGCGCCCTGGTCGCTCGACCAGCTGCGGGCCGAGGCCATCGCGCTGCGGGACGTCGGCATCACCGAGTTCGTGCTGGGCTGGCTCACCGTCGACGGCGCCGTCGATGTCGCGACCTGCCGGGCCGTGATCGACGAGCTCGACGGCTGCAAGTTCACCTTCCACCGGGCCCTGGACCACGCGGCCGACCCGCTCGCGGCGTGGAAGGACGTGGCGGCGCTGGGCGCCGACACCGTGCTGGCCGCCGGCAGCGGCAAGGGCGTGGCCGACGGCCTGCCGGTGCTGCGCGAGCTGGCCGCCAGGCAGGAGGCCGACGGCCTGTCCGTGATGGCCGGCGGCGGGCTGAGGGCGGAACAGGTCTCCGGGCTGCGGGCCGACGGCGTGCGGCGGTTCCACGTCGGCAGCGCGGTGCGTCCCGGCGGCTGGGACTACCCGGTCGACGCGAGGGCGGTCACGGAGTGGGCGGAGTTGATTCAGCACGCGGGCACACTGGTCTAGACATAGGACGTCGCTTAGCATCCGGGGCGTGCGCGGATTTGAGACCCTGCTGCCCCGACCGTCGCGAGTGGACGCCACCGGCGGCAGGCTGCCGCTGGACGAGAACACCACGCTGGACGGTGATCCGGCCGCGGTGACGTGGCTGCGCGAGGTGCTGGTGGCGGCGACGGGCCTGCCGCTGCGGTCCGCGGCCGACCCGACGATCCGGTTCCGCATCGTGCCGTGGCTGGACGGCCACCTGATCCGCGTGTTCCCGGACGGCGTGCTGGTGGAGGCCCAGGACGAGGAGTCGGCGTTCCACGCGGCGCAGTCGGTCCGGCAGCTGCTGGGGCCCGAGGCGTTCCGGCGCGCGCCGATCGGGAACGGGCAGTGGTCGCTGCCCTGCGGCGTGGTGGAGGACCGGCCCCGCTTCGGCTACCGCGGCGCTTTGCTCGACGTGGCAAGGCACTTCATGCCCAAGGACGGCCTGCTGCGGTTCATCGACCTGCTGGCCGCGCACAAGATGAACCGCCTGCACCTGCACCTGACCGACGACCAGGGCTGGCGGTTCGAGGTCAAGCGCTACCCGAAGCTGACGGAGATCGGCAGCTGGCGCGAGGGCTCGCGGGTCGGCGTCCGCACGGACGATGCGACCGACGGCCGTCCGCACGGCGGTTTCTACACCCAGGACGATCTCCGCGAGGTCGTCGCCTACGCGGCCCGCCGGCACGTGGTGGTCGTGCCGGAGATCGACATTCCCGGCCACAGCCAGTCGGCCATCGCGGCCTACCCGGAGCTGGGCAACCTCGACTACCCGCTGCCGGTGTGGCCGCTGTGGGGCGTCAACGAGAACGTGCTCAACACCGAGGACTCCACAGTGGACTTCTACCGGCACGTCTTCGACGAGCTGGTGGACGTGTTCCCGTCCGAGGTCATCTGCGTCGGCGGCGACGAGGTTCCGACCGTGCAGTGGACGCAGGAGCAGGCCGACCAACGTGGCCTCAAGACGGTGCCGGAGCTGCACGGCTGGTTCATCCGCCAGATCGCCGAACACCTTGGCACGCATGGACGTCGCGCCATGGGCTGGGACGAGATCGCCGAGGTGGGCCCGCTGCCGGGCGGTGCGGTGATCGCCTCCTGGCGCGGCGAGCGGGCCGGGGTGGACGCCGCCCGCGCGGGCTTCGACGTGGTGATGTGCCCGGAGCAGAAGGTGTATCTCGACCACCGCGAGTCCGACCGGCGTGACGAGCCGATCCCGGTCGGCATGGTCCACACCGTGTCCGACGTGTACGAGTACGACCCGATCCCGGTCGACCTGACCGGCGACGCCGTCAAGCGGGTCCTGGGTGCGCAGGCCAACGTCTGGACCGAGCACCTCGACTCGCCGCGGCGGGTCGACTACGCGGCCTTCCCGCGGCTGTCGGCGTTCGCCGAAGTGGTCTGGACCGAACGGGGCAACCGGGACCTGACCGACTTCACCCGCAGGCTGACCGAGGACCATCTGCCCAGGCTGGACGCGATCGGCGTGGAGTACCGGCCCCTGGACGGGCCGCACCCGTGGCAGACGCGGCCGGGAGTGCCGGGCCGCCCGCGTTAGGCGACGCGGGTGAAAAGCCCGCGAGCACCACCCGTTTCGCTCACCACTCGCTACCGTGCCAGCACGGACGGTGGGGGCGGTGCGGGATGGCGGGACGGTTCGGGGCGGCCTTCGCGGTCGCCGAGTACAGGGCGATCTGGGCCGCGGGCGGCCTGTCCATGGTCGGCGACCAGCTGGCCCGCGTGGCGCTGGTCGTCCTGGTCTACGACAACACGCACTCGGCCGCGCTGACCGGGCTGACCTTCGCCCTGACGCTGGTGCCGTCCTTCGTCGGCGGCGTGTTCCTGTCCGGACTGGCCGACCGGCTGCCCCGGCGCCGGGTGATGCTGACCGCGGATCTGTTGCGGGCGGCCATGATCGTGCCGGTGGCGATCCCCGGCATGCCCTTTCCGGTGCTGTGCGTGCTGGTGGCCGGGGTGTCGCTGCTGAACGCCCCGTTCCGGGCCGGCGAGCAGGCGCTGCTGGCCGATGTGTTGCCGCAGGACGGTTTTCTGGCCGGCATGGCGATCCGCAACATCACCAACCAGTCGGCCCAGGTGCTCGGTTTCGCCGGCGGCGGCCTGCTGCTGGCGGTCATCGGGCCCTATTGGACATTGTCGCTGGATGCCTTGTCGTTCCTGGTTTCCGCGATTCTGCTGCGCGCGGGTGTCCGGGCCCGGCCGGCGGCGCTCAATCCCGCACATCGGGCCACGCCCGGCGGTTTTGCCTTGCTACGCAACGATCCCGGTCTGCGGGCGCTGCTGCTGATCGGCTGGCTCACCGGCATGTTCATTGTGTACGAAGGCCTGGCCGGGCCCTACAACGACGAACTGGGCGGCACCACGGTCACCTTGGGCCTGTTGCTGGCCGCCGATCCGGTCGGCAGTGTCATCGGAGCGTTCGTGTTCGGACGATTCGTGCCGGGCACCGCGCAGGCCCGTGGACTGGCGCTGATGTGCGTGGCCTCCGGCGTTCCGCTGCTGCTGTGCCTGCTGCATCCCGGACTCGTCGCATCGGCCGCCCTATTCATCGTCGCCGGCGCATTCGGCACCGCGACGTACATGCAGACAACGGCGTCGATAGTTCGGGGAGTGCACGATTCTCGACGGGCCCAGGTGTTGGGTCTGGCATATGCGGGAATGATGGCCGCGCAGGGGTTGAGCCCATTCGTGGCCGGACTGGTCGCGGACCGTGTCGGCGCGGCGAATGCGGTGGGCTGGTTTGGGCTGATCGGGCTGCTCATCGCGGCGCCGGTGGCGGTGGCCTGGCGTCGCGCCACCACCAGCCGGCCGGATATCTGGCTGCCCGCACCGGAATCAGGGGCGGACACCCGCAGGAGCTAGTCGCGTGTCATTCGCGTAACGGCCATGGCGAACCCTCCCGATCACAGTTGTGAACTCACCCGGATGAACCTAGCGAATCTGCCGTGCCCGGTTGAACACTGGACACGGCGGTCGAAATAAGGGGGCGACGTGTCCAGTATGAGCCAGTCCAGATCCTCTCCGAAAGGGGTCGATCGTTACGGGCTCATAGACCGCATGGCCGGATTCGCGCTGTGGGCGCTGCCCGGACGCTGGATCGCCTACGCCGTTCTGGTGGAGGCGATCGCTCTCGTCGTGGCGCTGGCCTCGTTCACCCGCGGCCCGATCACCGATGTCGCCCTGATCCGCTTCACCGTCCTGCTGGCGCTGGGCATGGTGCAGGCCGAGCTGTCGCGGCGGATCGAGCGGGACCGCCGCCGGATGAGCGGCTCCACGCACATCAACATGACCTCGATCTGGCTGATCCCGGCGGTCCTGATGCTGCCGCCGCAGCTGGTGGCCCTGCTCTGCGTCGCCCTGTACTCGCACATGTGGCTGCGGATCTGGCAGCACCTGCACAACGTGTCCCTGCACCGCACGGTGTTCGGCGCGAGCGCGGCCGTCGTGGCCTGCCTGGCCGCCAACACCGTCGCCGGCATTCCGCTGACCGACCGGCTGCCGGAATGGAGCTTGAGCGTCACGCTGGCGTGCGTGCTGGGCGGGCTGACCTTCGAGCTGGTGGACGCGCTGCTGCTGGCCGTGTCCATCAACCTGCGCCACCGGGGCAACGCTCCGCTGACGGAGTTGTTCGGCAGCTGGGACGACAACGCCCTGGAGTTGACCACGCTCTGTCTCGGCGGGCTGACCGCGCTCACCCTGGTGTACCAGCCGCTGTTCACGGTGCTGCTGTTCTGCCCGATCGTGGTGCTGCACCGCAGCGTGCTGGTCAAGGAGTTGGAGGCGGCGGCCACCATCGACGTGAAGACCGGTCTGCTCAACGCGGTCACCTGGCACCACCTGGCGACGCAGGAGTTGGCGCGCACCAAGCAGGATCAGCGGGCGACGGTCGGCGTGCTGATGGTCGACCTCGATCACTTCAAGCGGGTCAACGACACCTACGGGCATCTGGCCGGCGACGCCGTGCTGAAGTCCGTGGCCGCGGCGGTGAAGGGCCAGGTGCGCGCGGACGACGCCGTCGGCCGGTTCGGCGGCGAGGAGTTCGTAGTGCTGCTGCCCGGCGTCGACGAGGCCGGCGCGCTCGTTGTCGCCGAACGGATCCGCAAGACGGTCGGCGCTCTTTACGTGATGGCGCCACAGGAAGGTGTGCCGATCGCCGGACTGTCCTGTTCGATCGGCGTCGCCGTGCACCGCAGCAGCGGCACGACGATGGAACGGCTTTTGCTGGCCGCCGACACGGCCGTGTACCGGGCCAAGCGCACCGGCCGCAACCGGGTGGTGGCCACAGTGGACAAGCGGGACGCGGCGTAGAACCGAGTACCGCTCATACGAGCCATGCGGGGCCTACCCCTCGAAGGCCCTGCATGGCTCGGCAAACCCCCGGAGTGTGATCTCGCCTCGCGTGGAACGCGCGGCGACACCACCACTCACTCGTCGTCCGCCTCGGGGACCAGCAGCCAGCACGCCGCGTAGAGGACAACGCCGGCGCCGGCGAAGAACACGGTGCCGACCACCATGGCGACCCGCAGGATCGCGGCGTCCACGCCGAGCAGCTCGGCGGCCCCGCCGCACACGCCGGCCAGCATTCGGTTCTCGCGGCTGCGGCGGAAGGTCTTCATCTTGTCGCCGGCCTCGTTCAGCATGTTGTTCGTCGTCATGACACAAAGACTGCCCGCGCGGCGACCTCGTGCCATCGGGGTTCGTCCCTGGTTCGACCCCGATATGGGCCTACCCTTCAAGCCATGGAGACCCCGGGTGAGCTGGCCGCGGCGCTGGACCGGGTCGGCTACCTCGCGGACGAGGGGCTGGCCACCGCGGCATTCCTGGCGCTGCGCATGAGCAGGCCGCTGTTCTGCGAGGGCGAGCCCGGAACCGGCAAGACCGCCCTGGCCAAGGCCCTGGCCGACGCCCTGGGCACCCCCCTGATCCGCCTCCAGTGCCACGAGGGCATCGACACCGCCCGCGCGCTGTACGACTGGGACTTCCCGCGGCAGCTGCTGCACCTGCGGGCCATGGAGGCCCGGGGGCGCACCGACGACGCCGAGGCCGAGCTGTACACCCGACGGTTCCTGCTGGCCCGGCCGCTGCTGCAGGCCCTGGAGACGCCGGGCTGCGTGCTGCTGGTGGACGAGATCGACCGTGCGGACGACGAGTTCGAGGCGTTCCTGCTGGAGGTGCTCAGCGAGCACGCGGTGAGCATCCCGGAGCTGGGGGAGATCCGTGCCGCCGAGCCGCCGGTGGTGGTGCTGACCTCGAACCGGACCCGCGAGGTGCACGACGCGGTCAAGCGCCGCTGCCTCTACCACTGGCTCGAACACCCGGGCCTCGCCCGTGAGGTCGCGATCCTGCGGCGACGGCTGCCCGAGCTGACCGAGGCCCTGGCGACCCAGGTCGCCACGGCCGTCTCGCGGATGCGGGCGGCCGAGCTGCTGAAGCCGCCGGGGGTGGCGGAGTCGCTGGACTGGGCGCAGGCGTTGCTGGCGCTGGACCGGCCGATCCTCGACGCGGAGGCGGCGGCGCTCACCCTGGGCGCGGTGCTGAAGTACCGGGAGGACGCCGACCGCGTGGTGGCCAAGGGATTGGACGCGTTGCTGGCCTGAGTCGCATTATTCGAAGATGACGGACCCGCTGCCCGGACTGGCGGGGTTCGCCGCGGTGCTGCGGGCGGACCCGGTGCGGGTGCAGGCGTACCTGGAGGCGCTCAGCCACGTCGATGTGGCGGAGCCGAGCCAGGTGTACTGGGCGGGCCGGGTGAGCCTGTGCGCGGAGCCGGACGACATCCCCGACTACGACGCGGCCTTCGCAGCCTGGTTCGGCAACGTCCCGACGCGGACCACCGGCAACGGCCGCACCCGTCGGCGCACCACGGTCAGCGCCCCGCTGGTGGCCCCGGTATCGGGCGAGGGCGACGGCGAGGTGCCGCAACTGAACGTCGCCGCCAGCGACACCGAGGTCCTGCGCCGACGAGACGTCACCGCACTGGACGGGGCCGCGCTGAAGGAGCTGCTGGCGACGCTGAGGACCGATCCGCCGCTGCGGCGCAGTGTCCGCACCCGACGGTCGCGCCGGGGTCGGCTCGATCCCGACGAGACCCTGCGTGAGCTGCTGCGATCCGGTGGCGAGCCGGTACGTCTGCGTTATCGCCGCAAGCGCTTGCGGCCGCGGCGGCTGGTGCTGCTGATCGACGTCTCCGGCTCGATGACCCCGTACTCCGACGCCCTGCTGCGGTTCGCCCACGCCGTCGTCCGGAGATCTCCTCCGAGCACCGAGGCCTTCACGCTCGGCACCCGACTGACCCGCGTGAGCCGGCAGCTGCGGTTGCGCGATCCGGACCAGGCCCTCAAGGCGGCCGCCCGGGCCGTGCCCGATTTCGCCGGTGGCACCCGACTCGGGGAGACCCTGCGGGTATTTCTTGATCGCTGGGGGCAGCGCGGACTGGCGCGGCAGGCGGTCACGGTGGTGTTCTCGGACGGGTGGGAGCGCGGCGATGCGGCGCTGCTGGGCGAGCAACTGGCCCGGCTGCGGCGGCTCGCGCATGCCGTCCTGTGGGTGAACCCGCATGTCGGCCGTCCGGGCTACGCCCCGGTACAGTCCGGTATCCGCGCGGCGTTGCCGCACGTCGACCGGCTGTTGGCCGGGCACAGCCTGGCCACGCTGGACGAACTGCTGACGGAGGTGCGGCGTGCGTGACGTTCTCGACAAGGTCGACGAGAACTGGCAGGAGGGCCGTCCGACCGCGCTCGGCACGGTCGTGGCCACCTTCCGCTCGGCCCCGCGCCAGCCCGGCGCGGCCATGCTCGTCGCCGACGACGGCCAGGTCTCCGGCAGCGTGTCCGGCGGCTGCGTCGAGGGCGCGGTGTACGAGCTGGCGCAGCAGGTGATCGCCGACGGGCGGCCGGTGTTGCAGCGCTACGGCGTCACCGACGACGACGCGTTCGCGGTCGGCCTGACCTGTGGCGGCATTCTCGACGTCTTCGTGGAACGCGTGGACGGCAAGCGTTTCCCCGAGCTGGCCGATGTGGTCGCCTCGGTGCGGGCCGAGGAGCCGGTGGCCGTGACCACCGTGGTCGAGCATCCCGACGAGGCCCTGATCGGCCGGCACCTGGTGGTGTGGGCCGACCGCCGGGCCGGGGATCTCGGGTCCGCCCGCATGGACGACGCCATCACCGACGACGCCCGCGGCATGCTGGCCAGCGGCCGCAGCGGGCTGCTGCACTACGGCCCCGACGGGCAGCGCCGCGGCGAGGGCATGGCCGTGTTCATCAACTCCTTCGAGCCGCCGCCGCGCATGCTGGTGTTCGGCGCGATCGACTTCGCCGCCGCCATGGTCCGCCTCGGCGCCTACCTCGGTTATCGCGTCACGGTCTGCGACGCGCGGGCGGTGTTCGCCACCAAGGGCCGTTTCCCCGACGCCGACGAGGTCGTCGTCGACTGGCCGCACCGGTACCTGGTGCAGCAGGCCGAGGCCGGCAAGATCGATCACCGCACGGTGGTCGCGGTGCTCACCCACGATCCGAAGTTCGACGTGCCGGTGCTGGAAGTGGCCCTGCGCCTGGACATCGCCTACGTCGGGGCGATGGGTTCCCGCCGCACCCACGACGACCGGCTGTCCCGGCTGCGCGAGGCCGGCCTGACCGACGCGGAGATCGACCGCCTGTCCTCGCCCATCGGACTCGACCTCGGCGCCCGCACCCCCGAGGAGACCGCGGTGTCGATCGCCGCGGAGATCATCGCCCTGCGCTGGGGCGGCCGCGGCGACCGCCTCGCCCACTCCGCCGGCCCCATCCACCGAACCGGCTGAGCAGTTCGGAAGGGACCATTCCTCCACTCGGAGTGTAGGAAGGACGCCTTCACGCCATGCCTGGCGCGCAGCTGCGGCGGCAATGCCGTCCCACTGCCGTATCTGCGCGAGGGGTTGTTTCCGTAGGGCAACCGGGGCAGGCTCGGGCTGTGAGCCCGGTCACGACGCGGTGGTGGGCCGCCCGCCGGGTTCCGTGCTGCCTGGAGGCGACATGCGAGTCACCATGGTCGTGGACGGGGTGAGCTACACCGACGAGGTGGAGCCGCGAACACTGCTCGTGCAGCATCTGCGGGACACACTGGGCAAAGTGGGCACGGTCGTCGGCTGCGACACCAGCAACTGCGGGTCCTGCACGGTGCACGTGGACGGCCACAGCGTGAAGTCGTGCTCGATGCTGGCGGTGCAGGCCGACGGCTGCGAGATCACCACCATCGAGGGGCTGGCCCGGGACGGCCAGCTGCACCCCGTGCAGCAGGCGTTCCACGACAATCACGCCCTGCAGTGCGGTTTCTGCACGCCGGGCATGATCATGCAGGCCATCGACCTGCTGGCCGACGATCCCGACCCGGACGAGCGGACCGTGCGGCACGGCCTGGAGGGCAACCTCTGCCGCTGCACCGGCTACCAGAACATCGTGCGCGCGGTCCAGGACGCGGCGCACCGGTTGAAGCCGGCGGCCCAGGCCGACCGTGAGCACGAGGCCGTCGGGGGTGGGGAGTGACCGCCACCGCCGAGCCCGAGGTCGGCAAGTCCCGGCGCCGCAAGGAAGACGCCCGCCTGATCACCGGCCGCACCCGGTGGACGGACAACATCACGCTGCCCGGCCTGCTGCACATGGCCATCCTGCGCAGCCCGGTGGCGCACGCGCGGATCACCTCCATCGACGTCGAGGCGGCACGGTCGATGTCCGGTGTGCTGGCCGTCGTGACCGGCGCCGATCTGGCCGACGAGCAGGGCAGCCTGCCGTGCGCGTGGGCGATCACCCCGGACATGAAGAACCCGCCGCACCCGTCGATCGCCGTCGACACGGTCAACTACGCCGGCGAGGCGGTGGCGATCGTCGTCGCCCGGTCCTCGGCCGAGGCGCACGACGCCTTGGAGGCCATCGACGTCGACTACGACGAGCTGCCCGTGGTGCTGGACATGGAGGCGGCGGTCGCCGACGGCGCGGCGCTCGTGCACGAGTCCTTGGGCACCAACAAGAGCGCGCTGTGGGTGTTCGACTCGGCCGAGGCCGGCACCGGCGGCAACGTGGACGAGGCCATCGCCGCCGGCGAGATCGTGCTGGAGCGGAAGTTCCGCCAGCAGCGGCTGATCCCGGCGTTCATGGAGCCCCGGTCGGTGCTCTGCGACCCGACCGGCGAGCAGGTCACGCTGTGGTCGGCCACCCAGGTCCCGCACATCCTGCGGCTGATGCTGGCGCTGACGCTGGGCGTGCCCGAGCACAAGGTCCGCGTGATCGCGCCGGACGTCGGCGGCGGCTTCGGCGGCAAGCTCCAGGTGACGCCCGAGGAGATCCTTGTCTTCCTGCTGGCCCGCCGCCTGGGCAAGCCGGTCAAGTACACCGAGACCCGGTCCGAAGCCATGGCGACCGCCCACCACGGTCGCGACCAGATCCAACGGCTGACCCTGTCGGCCACCCGCGACGGCACGATCACCGGGCTGAAGGTCGACCTGCTGGCCGACATGGGCGCGTACCTGAGCCTGGTCACGCCGGGCATCCCCATTCTCGGCGCGTTCATGTTCAACGCCATCTACAAGATCCCGGCCTACCGGTTCAGCTGCACCAACGTGTTCACCAACAAGGTGATGACCGACGCCTATCGCGGCGCGGGACGGCCGGAGGCCACCTTCGCCATCGAACGCATGATGGACGAGCTGGCCGCCGAACTCGGCGTGGATCCGTTGGCGATACGGGAAAAGAACTGGATCACGCACGAGGAGTTCCCGTTCACCACGGTCTGCGGCCTGACCTACGACTCCGGAAACTACGAGGCGGCAACGGAAAAGGCCAAGCAGCTGTTCGACTACGACGGTCTGCGGCGGGAACAGGCGGAGCGCCGCGAGCGCGGTGATGTCGTGCAGTTGGGCATCGGCATTTCCACCTTCACGGAGATGTGCGGCCTGGCCCCCTCCCGTGTGCTGGGCTCGCTGTCCTACGGCGCCGGCGGTTGGGAACACGCGGCGATTCGCATGCTGCCCAGCGGAAAGGTCGAGGTCGTCACCGGATCCTCGCCGCACGGGCAGGGGCATGAGACAGCGTGGAGCCAGATCGTGGCCGATCAGCTGGGCGTGCCGTTTGAGGACGTCGAGGTGCTGCACGGGGACACACAGTCCTCGCACAAAGGCATGGACACCTACGGTTCCCGCTCGCTGACGGTCGGCGCCATCGCCGTCGTGAAGGCGGGGGACAAGGTGATCGCCAAGGCCCGCAAGATCGCCGCGCACATGCTGGAGTGCGGCGAGGACGACCTCGACTTCGCCCAGGGCCGGTTCTCCGTGCGCGGCACGGACAAGGGCACCGGCATCACGGACATCGCGCTGGCCGTGTTCGCCGCGCACGACCTGCCCGACGGCGTGGAGCCCAGCCTCGATTCCGAGGCCACCTTCGACCCGGAGAACTTCTCCTTCCCGCACGGAACCCACCTCTGCGCGGCCGAGGTGGACACCGAGACCGGCCGGGTCGCCATCCGCAAGTACGTGTGCGTGGACGACGTCGGCAAGGTCGTGAACCCGCTGATCGTCGAGGGCCAGGTGCACGGCGGGCTGGCCCAGGGCATCGCCCAGGCGTTGTTCGAGGAGGCGGTGCACGACGAGAACGGCACCCTGACCACCGGCACGTTCGCCGACTACCTGCTGCCTTCGGCGGCCGACCTGCCGTCGTTCGTGACCGATCGGACCGAGACGCCGTCGACGACCAACCCGTTGGGCGTCAAGGGAGTCGGCGAGGCCGGCACCATCGCCTCCACGCCGGCTGTGGTCAACGCCGTGGTGGATTCGGTGCGGCATATGGGAATCGACGACATCGAGATGCCGTGCACGCCGTTCCGGGTGTGGGGCGCGATCCACGGGCGGGCCGTCGACACCGGTGGCAGCCAGGCCGGCGGCGGCCTCGGCTCGATCGAAGGGGGCCTCCAGTGATCCCGTCCGCTTTCGACTACGCCCGTCCCTCCACCGTGGAGGAAGCCGTGCGAACACTGGCCGAGGCCGGCGAGGACGCCAAGGTGTTGGCCGGCGGGCAAAGTCTGCTGCCCGTGCTGCGCATGCGGCTGGCCGCGCCGACCATGATCGTGGACCTCGGGCGCGTCCCCGAGCTCCGCGGCGTGCGCGAGGACGGCGACAACCTGGTCATCGGGGCCATGACCACGCACTACGACGTGGCCCGCGACCACCTCGTGCA
Organism: Kutzneria sp. NPDC051319; assembly: GCF_040682195.1. Taxonomy (NCBI): domain Bacteria; kingdom Bacillati; phylum Actinomycetota; class Actinomycetes; order Pseudonocardiales; family Pseudonocardiaceae; genus Kutzneria; species Kutzneria sp. NPDC051319. Next base: position 143,469 of record NZ_JBFBAM010000007.1, read on the forward strand.
GGACCATGCCTCGCTGATCGCGCGGGCGACGGAAACCGTGGCCGATCCCCAGGTTCGTCACCGGGGCACCTTCGGCGGCTCACTGGCCCACGCCGATCCGGCCGGCGATCTGCCGGCCGTGGCGCTGGCCCTGGGCGCGGTGATGGTGGTCGAGGGGCCGTCCGGCCGCCGGGAGATCCCGGCCGCCGACTTCTTCGTCGACTACTTCACGACGTCGCTGGCCCCGGACGAGCTGCTGGTGGCCGTGGTCATCCCCAAGCACACGGGTTGGCTGTCTCACTACGAGAAATTCAACCGGGTCGCCCAGGCGTGGTCGATCGTCGCCGTCGGAGTCTCGCTTCAGGTCAGCGGTGGCACCATCGCCGGCGCCCGGGTCGGCCTGACCAACATGGCGTCGGTTCCCGTGCGGGCGGTCGCCGTCGAGCATGCCTTGATCGGCCAGTCGCCCGGCGCGGACGTGCTGCGGGCCGCCGCCGAGCATGCCGCCGAGGGCACCAGCCCCGGCACCGACGGCAACGGCGACGCCGAGTACCGCAGCCAGTTGGCCCGGGTGTTGACCGGACGGGCGCTGGCCATCGCGGTCGGAGGCTGACCGGTGCGGTTGGAACACCAGTTCCGGGTGGCGGCGCCGATCGACGAGGTGTGGTCGGCGCTGCTCGATCCCCAGCGCGTCGCCCCGTGCATGCCCGGGGCGGCGCTCACCTCCGTCGAGACCGAGTCCTTCGCCGGCACCGTGAAGGTCAAGCTCGGGCCGGTGGCCTTGCTGTACAAGGGCGCCGGCTCCTTCGAGTCCACCGACGCCGAGGCCCATCGCGCGGTGATCAAGGCGTCCGGAAAGGACAGTCGCGGCAACGGCACCGCCTCCGCGACCATCACCGTCACCCTTGCGGCCGATGGCGCCGACACCGTGGCCGCGGTGTTCACCGACCTCGCCGTGACCGGCCGGCCGGCGCAGTTCGGCCGGGGCATGATCACCGAGGTCGGCGGCAAGATCCTCGACCGCTTCGCCGAGTGCCTGGCCGGGAAGCTGGCGCCGGAGACGGCCCCGACCGCGGCAACCGCCCCGACCCCGACGACCGACCCGAGCGCCGCAGCTGGCACGAGCACCCCGGCGGCCCCGAGTGCCGCAGCCGATCCAAGTGCCGCAGCTGGCCCGACTACCCCAGCCGATCCGAGCACCCCAGCCGATCCGAGCACCCCAGCCGATCCGAGCACCCCAGCCGATCCGAGCACCCCAGCCGATCCGAGCACCCCAGCCGATCCGGGTGCCGCAGCCGACCCGACTACCGCAGTTGACCCGAGCACGCTGGTCGATCCGAGCCCCGCAGCTAGTCCAAGCACTGCGGCTGATCCGAGTGCCGCAGTTGACCCGAGCGCCGCAGTTGACCCGAGCGCCCCGGCCGATCCGAGCATGCCGGCCGATCCGAGTGCCGCGACCGGGCCCGCCACGCGCGCAGCCGACCCACCCACACCACCATCCCCACCCTTACCGCCGGCCTCCGAACCCCTTGACCTTCTTGAGGTCGCCGGGGCTTCGGTGGCCCGGCGGGCGGCCGTCGCGATCGGAGTCATCGTGCTGCTCATCGTGATCGTGGTGTGGCTGCGAAGGCGCTGAACGGCTACATCCGAACGCCCATTGGTATGGCGGACACCCGGCGTTCGGCATTCGCCGCCATAATGTTGCGCGTGCCGAGCAAGCGAGTGACGATCACGCTGCCCGAGGACCTGGCACCCCGGGTCCAGGAGCTGGCCGACGACGCGCGGCTGGCGTTGGCCAGCTATGTCACCCGGGTCGTCGAGCACCACGTGCTCAACCAGGAGGGGCTGACGGCGATGGAGTACTGGGAGAGCCGGCACGGCCCGCTGTCCAAGCCCGAGATGGCCGGCGCGGACGAGGCCATCGAGGCGGCCCGGGCCCGGCTGCGGCCGCCCCAGGAAGGCTCGGCGCAGCAGTGAGCGGCACGTTCCGCCCGCCCGTGGTGTACGCGGTCGGGGCGCTGGAGGCCGCGCTGGCCAACGACCGCAGGTTCATGGCCCTGCACAAGTGCTTCCTGCTCGACGAGTGCCGGCTCATCGTGCCCTCGGCCGTGCGCTCGGAGCTGCGGCAGCGCCCGGGCGGCAAGGAGCCGGCCACGGTGTTGAGCGCGTGCAAGACCGACTGGGCCGAGGAGTCCGGGGTGGTCTACGAGTACATGATCGACTTCGCGGTGAACGGCAAGGCCGACCGGGTCGACGCCGTGGTGGCGGCGACCGCGGTGGCCTACCGCGCCATCGTGGTGACGACCGAGGTGAACGCCCTCGAACTCATGTGGGCGGTCGACGACGTCGACCGCCCCATGTCGATCATCACTGTCTAGCCCTTGATCAAGGCGGCATTCCTCCACTCCGAGTGGAGGAATGCCCCCTTCCGAACTTTTTTGTCAGCCGATCTCGGGCAGGGCCGGGCCCAGCAGGTCGTCGGCGTCGACGATCTTGTACGCGTAGCCCTGCTCGGCCAGGAAGCGCTGGCGGTGCGCCGCGTAGTCGGCGTCCAGCGTGTCCCGGGAGACGATCGAGTAGAAGTGCGCCTGCCGGCCGTCGCCCTTGGGCCGCAGCAGCCGGCCCAGCCGCTGGGCCTCCTCCTGGCGTGAGCCGAACGTGCCCGACACCTGCACGGCGATGGAGGCCTCCGGCAGGTCGATGGAGAAGTTGGCGACCTTGGACACCACCAGCGTCTTCAGCTCGCCCCGGCGGAACGCGTCGAACAGCTCCTCGCGCTCCTTGTTCTTGGTCGAGCCCTGGATCACCGGCGCGTTCAGGCCCTCGCCGAGCTCGTCGAGCTGATCGAGATAGGCCCCGATCACCAGCGTCGGCTCGCCCTTGTGCTTGTCCAGGATGGCCTGCACCACCGGCAGCTTCGTGCGGGCCGTGGAGCAGAGCTTGTACCGCTCCTCGGGCTCGGCCGTCGCGTACTGGAGCCGCTCGTTGTCGGTCAGCGTCACCCGCACCTCGACGCAGTCGGCCGGCGCGATCCAGCCCTGGGCCTCGATGTCCCGCCACGGCACGTCGTAGCGCTTGGGGCCGATCAGTGAGAACACGTCGCCCTCGCGACCGTCCTCGCGGACCAGGGTCGCGGTCAGCCCGAGCCGCCGCCGGGACTGGAGGTCGGCCGTCATCCGGAACACCGGGGCCGGCAGCAGGTGCACCTCGTCGTAGATGACCAGGCCCCAGTCGCGGGAGTCGAACAGCTCCAGGTGCCTGTACTCGCCCTTGGTCTTGCGGGTGATCACCTGGTACGTCGCGATGGTGACCGGGCGGACCTCCTTGCGCTCGCCCGAGTACTCGCCGATCTCCTCCTCGGTCAGCGAGGTCCGGGCGATCAGCTCGCGCTTCCACTGCCGGCCCGCGACCGTGTTGGTGACCAGGATCAGGGTGGTGGCCTGGGCCTCGGCCATCGCCGCCGCGCCGACCATCGTCTTGCCCGCGCCGCACGGCAACACCACCACGCCCGAGCCGCCGGCCCAGAACGACTGCGCCGCCAGGCGCTGGTAGTCGCGCAGCTGCCAGCCGTTCTCCTCCAACGCGATCGGGTGCGCCTCACCGTCGACGTAGCCGGCGTGGTCCTCGGCCGGCCAGCCCACCTTGAGCAGCGCCTGCTTGAGCCGGCCGCGCTCGCTCGGGTGCACGATGACCGTGTCCTCGGCGACCCGCTCGCCCAGCATCGGGCTGATCTTCTTGTTGCGCAGCACCTCTTCCAGCACCGCGCGGTCCAGCGACACCATGGTCAGGCCGTGCGCCGGGTTGTTCACCAGCTGCAGCCGGCCGAAGCGGGCCATCGTGTCGACCACGTCCACCAGCAGCGGCTGCGGCACCGGGTACCGGCTGTACCGGACCAGCGCGTCCACCACCTGCTCCGCGTCGTGGCCGGCCGCACGGGCGTTCCACAGCGCCAGCGGCGTCACCCGATACGTGTGCACGTGCTCCGGCGCCCGTTCCAACTCCGCGAACGGCGCGATGGCCGTCCGCGTCTCGTCGGCGAGCGGATGGTCGACCTCCAGCAGCAGCGTCTTGTCGGACTGGACGATCAGTGGTCCGTCGGTCACCGCTCGTGCTCCTCACATCGGTGGTCTGACCAGTGTTGCAACCGGCGGAACCCGATTGCCAATCCCGTCCCGGCCGAGTGGCCGCCGGAGTGTGATGTGACCTGCGTCACGGCACTCTCGGGCACCCGGGGTGCCGGCGCTCCCGTCGTCTCATAACCAACCGGTAAAGACCCGGCGCGGGGACCTTTGCGCTGGTTACAGTCCGCCTTTCGGGGGTTGGTCAACGCCTGAGGCCAGGCGTTTCGTCACGAGAAACACCAAGAGGGGACCCATGAGCACTCCACCCATGCCTCCTGCCGGGCCGGAAGGTCCGCAGCAGCCTCAGGGCCAGCCCTACCCGCAGCAGCCGCAGGGGCAGTTCCCGCAGGCCCCGCAGGGCCAGTTCCCGCAGGGCCAGTTCCCGCAGGGGCAGCCGTACCCGCAGGCCCCGCAGGGTCAGTTCCCGGGCGCCGGCCCGGTTCCCGGCACCGGTCCGCAGGCCGGCTTCCAGCCCGGCCCCGGCCAGCCGCAGCCGTTCCCGCAGGCCCCGATGGGCACCCCGCCCAAGAAGAGCCGCAGGCTGCTGGCCGGCATCGGCGGCGCGGTGGGCGTGATCGTCGTGGTGATCATCGTCCGGGTGGTCATCGGCCTCGGCGTCAGCACCGCGGTGTCCAGCGCCGACGACGCGCACAACACGGCGGTCGGCGACTGCGCGACGGTCAGCGGCACGCTGACCAGCCCGAAGTACGACAAGGCCGACTGCACCTCGGACAAGGCCAACTACACCGTCGGCCAGGTGATCAAGTCGTCCGAGACGTGCGCGGAGGGCTACGACTCGTATTACGAGTCCGGCACGCTCAACAACGTGAAGGTGTGCCTGGCGCCGATCTTCAAGGACGGCGGCTGCTACAAGATGCAGGAGGCTTCCCAGGACATGGGTTACCCAAGCCTCGCGTGCACCGACCCCGACGTGGACAACGTCCAGGTCAAGGTGGTCAAGGACAAGGCCGACAAGAGCGCCTGCGAGAACCCGACCGCCGCTCTCGCGTACCCGGCGCTGAAGTTGACCTACTGCTTGGCCAAGCCGAGCGGCGCCTGATATTCCGTAGCGGCAACGTTTCAACGGCCGGGTCGGGGAAATCCCGACCCGGCCGTCTTACGTTTCGTCAGAAATTCTCGAAGATCAGCTGTTCTGCTGTGATGGCGGCAGCATCGACTGCGCGTCCAGGCGGTTCTGCAGCATTCCGGACGTCTCCATCATGTCGGCGACACGCTGGAGACGGACGGCGTTGAGCGTGGTCGGGAAGTTGCCGACCGAGATCAGGTCGGCGGTGCCGGCGTCGACACCGGCGTAGTCCTTCAGCACGCTCTGCACCTTGAGCCGGTCCGAAGCCTGCTCCTGGGCCTGCTGCAACGTCGCGCGGAAGGCCGCCATGGTGTTCGGGTTGGCGTCGGCGAACTTCTTGGACGACGCGTAGCCGGTCATCGGGAACTCCTGGGTGGCGCCGCGGGCGGCGTCGGTCAGGATCGTCGCGCCCAGCTGCTGCTGGGCCCGGGTGATGAACGGCTCGACCATCCAGGCGGCGTCCACGGTGCGGTTCTGCAGCGCCGTGATCATGTCGTTGAAGCCGACGGTGGAGAACTGGATGCGGTTCTGCTGCACGCCCGCGGTGTCCAGCACCGACTTCGTGGTCAGCACGCCGAGGTCGTCGTCGGCGTTGACCGCGATCTTCGGGTTTGCCTTGGCCGACGGGTTGTTGTAGCCCTGTGCGGGCAGCGTGACCAGGGCCATCGTGTTGGTGCCGGCCTGGTAGGCCTCGCCCTGCAGCTCCAGTTGCGCGCCGCCGGCCTCGGCCTTGAAGAAGCTCACATGGGTGGCGAAGGCGATGTCCAGCTGGCCGTTCTGGACCTGCTTGATCGCCTCCTGGTCGCTGTTCTCCTGCACGAGCTCGATCTTCAGCCCGGCCTGGTCGAACAGGTTGTTCTTCACCGCCATGTACAGCGGGGCCACGTCGACCTGCGCCTCGTAACCGACGCGGAGCGAGGGGTGCTCCAGGTTCGGCGAGCTGGAAGCTCCGGATCCGGGCAGCAGGCTGCAGCCGGCCGCGGAAGCGACCAGACCCAGCGCTCCCACGAGCGCCACAGCGGTCCGTCGTACCGCTCCGATGGCCATGCGCACCTCATTAATTTGATCTACGGGCCCCCCAACCGGGCCGCTGGCATCAAACCACGACCGATACCAACATGCGGGGATGGTAGCCACCCGGACGTATGAAGGCATCCCCCGCGGCGGATACCGTGAGTGCATCTGGAGTCTTCCCGTCCGAGGTATCCGCCACTACGCTCATTGGGCTAGTGGATGTGGTCGGCGCGGACCACGGAGAAGGAAGGCAGCGGGGCCGTCTGGCATTACGCCCCGTGGTTGTGCTGCAATTCGGCCCACTTCGGAACCAACTTGGTCCGGGGAGGGACCGAGACACTGCTGCTGGAATGAGGAAGCCCAGGGTGGCCCGTCGAGACAAAGGCCCCGGCCGACCAGGCCCCGCTGGTCCTGCGCGTTCGGGTGGCCCCGAAAAGGGTGAAGGACTGGCTGCGCAGCGTGATGCGGACGTGAGCGAAGAAACGACACACATCGGACATAGCGGCGATGTCGGAGACGTCGACCGCAACGCGGACGGCACCGGCTCGAGGTGGCGGCTGCAGAACTGGCGACTGCGCACCAAGCTGCTCGTCGTCCTGCTGATCCCCACCATCCTGGCGTTGATCCTCGGTGGCATCCGCGTCCGCGCCGACGTGGCCAACCTCACCGACGCCCAGCGCCTGGCCAAGCAGGTGCAGCTGCAGACCTCCGTCGCCGAACTCGTGCAGCAGCTCCAGCGTGAGCGCGACCTGACCGCGCAGTTCGTCGCGGCCAACCGGACGGGCGACCAGGTCAGCCTCGACCGCGAGCGCGACCGGGTGGTGCAGGACATCACCGCGTTCCGCAACCTGGTGAGCACGCTCGGTCCAGGACTGTCCCCGGATGTCGAGGCCCGCTTCAGCACCGCGGCCGACCAGCTGTCCCGGTTGACGAACCTGCGCAAGGCGGTGGGCGAGTCCAAGTACCCCGCCAGCGCCACGTTCAACGCCTACAGCGACTCCATCCAGAACCTGCTCGACCTCGGTGAGCAGGCCATCTCCACCATCTCCGACCCGAGCCTGGTGCGATTGCAGCTGGCGACCAACGCCGTGGCCCGCGCCAAGGAGCAGGACTCCCGCAAGCGCGGCATCCTGCTCCAGGTCTTCCAGACCAAGTCCTTCCCGCAGGATCAGCTGCGGGCCCTGCTGGCCGCCGACGCCGAGCTCGACGCGGCCAAGAACGACTTCACCAAGTCGGCGGACCCGAAACAGCAGCGCATCTTCGACGACACGGTCACCGGCCTGATCGTCGACGACGCCAACAAGCTGGAAGAGGCCGCGCTCATCCGCGGCACCAACAACCAGGGCCTCGACAACCTGGCCACCACGCAGTGGGACATCGACTCCACGCTGACGGTCAACCTGACCAACCAGGTCCAGCAGGCCCTGCTGCAGCAGCTCCAGGACAACACGAACGCGCTGGCCAACACCTCGCAGGACTCCGCGATCCGCAACTCGGCGCTGGTTCTCGGCGCCCTGCTGCTGGCCCTGGTGACCGCCCTGTTCGTGGCCCGGTCGCTGCTGCGGCCGCTGCGCGTGCTGCGGCGCACCGCGCTGGACATCGCCGACCACCGCCTGCCGGAAGAGGTGCAGCGCATCCTCACCGACCCCAACCCGGCCGAAGCGGCCCGGGAAGTGGTCGATCCCGTCCCGATCCACACCAAGGAGGAGGTCGGCCAGCTGGCGCGGGCCTTCGACGCGGTGCACGGCGAGGCGGTCCGGATGGCGGCCCAGCAGGCCATGCTGCGCGACAACGTCAACGCCATGTTCGTCAACCTGTCCCGGCGTTCCCAGGCCCTGGTCGAACGCCAGCTGGGCCTGATCGACCGGCTGGAGCAGGACGAGCAGGACCCGGACCAGCTGGCCAACCTGTTCGAGCTGGACCACCTGGCCACCCGTATGCGGCGCAACAGCGAGAACCTGCTGGTTCTCTCGGGCACCGACCTGGGCCGACGCCTGACCCGGCCCGTCCCGGCCGGCGACGTCCTCGGCGCCGCGGTGTCCGAGGTCGAGCAGTACGCCCGCATCCAGGTCGCGCCGACTCCGGAGCTCACGGTCCAGGGCCGCGCGGTCAACGACCTCGTGCACCTCACCGCCGAGCTGCTGGACAACGCGACCGCGTTCTCCGACCCGAACACCAAGGTCACCGTGCGCACCGCCAAGACGCGGCGCGGCGAGCTGGCCATCGAGATCCACGACCGCGGCGTGGGCATGTCCGGCCCGGACGTGAACGAGACCAACGAGCGCCTGGCCGACCCGCCCGAGGTCGACGTGGCCGTGTCCCGCCGCATGGGCCTGTACGTGGTCGCGCGGCTGGCCAAGCGGCACGACATCAAGGTGCGGCTGCGCGGCAACGAGGACATCGAGGGCGGCATGACCGCGCTCGTCGTGGTGCCGGGCTCGCTGGTGCTGGCCCCCGGGGCCGACGTCAGCACGCCGCCGTCGGGCGGCGAGCGGCCGGCCACCCAGAACGGCGGCGGCATCGCCAACGCCTTCGGCATGTCCCGCCGCTCAACGGCCCCGCCGGAGCAGGCGCCGCTGCAGGTGCAGGAGCCGACCGGTGACGCCGGCGTGCCGGTGCAGTTCGTGTCCAGCGCGGGCAGCCCGGAGCTGGGCGTCACCGGCGTGCCGCGCTGGTCGCCGAACTCCCCGGAGCCGGCGCCGCTGGAGAGCACCGCCACCTGGATGCCGTCGCTCGAGGACTCGGTCGTCGACAAGCCGGTGGACATGTTCGCGGGCTTCCAGGAAGCGCCCGAGGAGCCGCCCGCACCGACCCACGGCGTCAACGGCAACCTCAACGGCAGCGGCAGTCTCAGCGGGGGCAGCCTCGGTGGCGGCAGCCTCAACGGTCACGCCGCGCCGCCGTCCGCCGTGCCGGCCCCGGCCCAGCCGGCGCCCAGCGCCTTCCCGGCACGTGATCTAGATCACGAATTGGATGCGCCGACCGAGCGGCTGCCGATCTACGAGGCCGTCCTGTCGCAGTGGTTCCAGGCCGTCGAGGACGAGACCCCCGACGTGGAGGGCCCGTTCGGCGTGCCGTCGCCGGCCGGGGCCAGTGCCGACGACGCCGTCGCCGGACCGGCCACCGCCACGATGTCCATGCAGCTGCCCGAGGTGCCCGAGCTGGCCCCGGAGCCCGCTCCGGAACAGCCGACGCAGGCCCTCGAACAGCCCGAACCGGCCGCAGAGCCGCCCGCCGCAGCCCAGGCCGAGAAACCTGCCGCCGCGGCCACGGGCGGGTCCTCGCTGCCCAAGCGCACGCCTCGGGCGACGACCGGCCAGCGGCCGGCGCCGGCCGCGGCCGTAGAGTCCGAACCCGCCCGCCAGCAGCCGGAAGCCCCGGCGGCCCGCAACGGTTCGGCCCCGCTGCCCACCCGACCGGCCCGGCCGGCAGCGGCCCGCAGTAACGAATGGTCATCGCCCGGCGACGAAGGATGGCAGGCCGCTGAGTCCCTGCTGAGCCAGGCGGCGGACGCACAAACCCAGGCCGGCCTGCCGAAACGGGTTCCGAAGGCGCATCTCATCCCCGGCTCGGCAGCGCCGAAGACCCCGACCACGAGGGCTCCGGCCGCACCGCGGTCGGCTGACTCCATCCGGGGTCGCATGTCAAGCTACCAACAGGGCGTGCGCCGTGGCCGGCACGCTTTGATAGACGCCTACTCTGGTGATGCGTCCACATCGCCGCAGAGCAGTGAAGACGAGGAGCAGGAGTGACTACCGCGTCTGTACAGCAGCCCGGCAGCTTCAGCTGGCTGATCACCGACTTCGTCCGCCGGGTCCCCGGCGTGGCGCACGCCGTCGTCGTCTCCGCCGACGGTCTGCTGCTGGCCGGTTCCCACGGCCTGCCGCGGGACCGCGCGGAGCAGCTGTCGGCGGTGTCGTCCGGGCTGATCAGCCTGACGCAGGGCGCCGCGCGCTGCTTCGAAGGCGGCACGGTCAACCAAACCGTGGTGGAGATGGAGCGGGGGTACCTGTTCCTGATGTCCATCAGCGACGGCTCGTGCCTCTCCGTCCTCGCCGCGCCCAACTGCGACATCGGTCTGGTCGCCTACGAGATGACGCTCCTTGTCGAGCGGGTCGGCCAGCAGCTGACGCCCGAACTGCGGGCCCAGCTGCAGGGCGTGGTCCGCAGATAGGCCCGGGCGGGGGTGAGAGGCAATGGCCAAGGGTTCTGGCGTACCCGGCGGCCGGTTCGGTAAGAAGTTCGACTACCAGGCCTGGGCCGCCGAGGGCTTCAGTTTCTCCGATCCCGATTCGGAGGGCGCCGCCCCGGAAGTCGAGGACGACGCGCACTACGAGCTGGATGAGGTGCTGGATGATCCGCCACGACACCAGCTGCACGACGCACCCCGACCGCCCGGTGCCGGCGGCCGGGCATTCGGCACCGCGGGACGAGGTCTAGGCGATATGGCAGCACACGGTCTTGACGACCCGCCGCAGCACGGGCTCGACGAGGTGCCGAACCGCTTCGACATCGACGGGTACGGCAACGGCCTGTTCGGCGGACCGGGGGCCGACCTGTTCGGCGAGCACGGCTTCGTCGACGGGCCGCCGCAGCGCAGTCGTGGGGCGTACGGCCTGCCGGAGGAGATGCCGGGCGGTGGCGCGTTCGGTTTCGCCGAGGAGCGGCCGGGCGAGCGCAGCAACCCCGGCTACCGGGGCGGTCCGCCGTCGGGACCCATTTCCGACCCGATGTCCGGCCCGCTCTACGATGCCGACGGCTACGAGGTGCACTTCGTGCAACCGCCGGACCCGGAACCCGAACCGGAGCTGGCACAGCACGAGCCCGTGGTCGAGACCGGATCGCTGGTCCGGCCCTACACCAGGACCGGCGGCCGGACCCGACCCGATTACGACCTGGCGATCGAGGCGCTGGTGTCCACCAGCGACCACGGCCGTGACAGGGATGCCGCAGTGACCGCCGAGCACCGGTCGATCTGCGGTCTGTGTGTGGAGACCCGCTCGGTCGCGGAGATCGCGGCGCACCTGCGGCTGCCCCTCGGGGTGGTTCGAGTGCTCATCGGTGACATGGCCAGCATGGGTCTAGTCCTGATTCACCAAAGCGGCCTGGTCGTGGGGGACAGGCCGTCCATTGAATTCCTGGAGAGGGTGCTCAGTGGGCTCCGCAGGCTCTAGTCCCCAGATCGCCCGGCAGGCGACGACATCGGCGAAGATCGTGGTCGCCGGTGGGTTCGGTGTCGGCAAGACGACGTTCGTGGGGTCGGTGTCCGAGATCGTGCCGTTGACGACCGAGGCGGTGATGACCGAGGCCAGTCTCGGCGTCGACGACTTGTCGGCGACGCCGAACAAGGTCACCACGACGGTCGCGATGGACTTCGGTCGTGTGTCGCTGGACAGCGACCTGATTCTGTATCTGTTCGGCACGCCCGGTCAGCACCGGTTCTGGTTCATGTGGGACGACCTGGTCCGCGGTGCTATCGGCGCGGTCGTCCTGGTGGACACCCGGCGGTTGGCCGACGCGTTCGCGTCGATCGACTTCTTCGACGACCGGCAGCTGCCGTACGTCGTGGCGGTGAACTGCTTCGACGGCATGCTGCACCACCGGATCGACGACGTGCGGGACGCGTTGACCATCGACCAGTCGGTGCCGATCGTGACCTGTGACGCCCGCAACCGGGAGTCGACCAAGCAGACGCTGATCACGTTGGTGGAACACGCCATGCGTCAGTGGATGTCGGTCCGCGCGGGCTAGCAGTACAACGTTGAAGGGATTCGGGGCTCGTCGTCGACGGGTCCCGCTCTCTTGCGCGCCTATTTCTCGACCAGCGCCGCCGACGTGATCAGGTGCACGGGGTAGCGACGGATCTCGCCGCCGTCCACGCCTTCGAGGATGCCGCCGGCGACGCTCACCGGCGTGACAACGCGCTGCGTCGCGACCCCTCGTGAATCCACAAAGCCCAGCCACACGCTGCGACCGTCGCTGGCGGCTGCCCGCAGCAGCTCCAGGGTCGCCGCCACGGCCGTGCCCCGCGGCGTCGCCGCCGCCCGGTCGCCGGCCCGCAGCTGGCCGATCAACACTTCGAGCTGCTCGTCGGCCACGGCGGCCGGGGCCTGGCCCCGCCGTGCCGGCCGCGCCTTGGCCGGGATCCGGCGGCCAGGGGGCCGCAGGTCCAGCACCGAGCCGTCGGCGCTCTCGGCGGCCGGGGCGAAGCCGGCGGAGCGCAGCTCGTCCAGCACCTCGATCAGCGGCAGCGGGCTGACCAGCACGGTCGGCGCGATCCGCCGCAGCTCCAGCCGGGCCGACGCCGGGTTGGCCAGCACCTCGGTGATCAGCACCGGGTCGTCGCAGCGCAGGAACGACCCGGCGGCCCCGCCGCGCAGCCGGCCGTGCCGGCGGGCCACGTCGTCGATCATGTACGTCAGCGACTGCGGCACCGGCGTCCGCGACCGGCTGCGGAAAAGTTCGTGCAGCTCGTCGGCGGTGCGACCGGAGTCGAGGGCCCGCCGGATCGTCGCCTCGCCGACCCGGTACACCGTCGCGCCGCCGGCCGACTCGACGTCGGCCACCATGGCCATGTCGGCGGCCAGCATCGGCTCCAGCGGCCCGGGCGCGACCACCGTCAGGTCGGCCTGGACCAGCACGTGGTCCAGCGGCTCGGGCATCGCGTCGGCCATCCGCTTGGCCGCCATCGCCGGCCCCTCGGCCAGCAGCGCCCGCGTCGCCGAACTGACCGCGCCCAGCGCCATCACACCCAGCGCCGCCGCCTCCGTGTACGTCCAGCGCACGACGTCGTCCCGCAGCCGCCCGCCCCGGCGCGGCGCCCGCCACGCCAGCAGCGCCGCCACCTGGTCGGCGTTGGGCACCGAGGAGCCCGGCGGCAGCTCGGACAGCGTCTCCAGCACCCGGCGGCGCTCGCGCGGGGCCAGCGGTCGGCGCAGTTCGTCGGTGAGCGGGCCGATGGCCTTGTCCCGCTCGTCACGGGTGCCGATCAGCGCCGGCAGCCGCGGCAGCTCCAGCCAGGCGGCGGCCAGGGTGGCCCAGCGCTGCTCCGGCGCGGCCACCAGCCAGCCGTCGGCCAGCGTCGTCGGCACCCACTCCGGCTCCATGCCCTCGCTGTCGGCGGCCAGCCCGGCGCCCACGACCAGCTCGGCCAGCAACCCGGCGCGGGTGTCGTCGACGTCGAGGGCCTTGCCGATCCGACGCACCTCGCGCACGCCGAGGCCGCCGGAGCGCAGCACCGGCGCGGGCTCGTGCGACCACAGCCGCAGCAGGCCCTCGACGTGCCTGACCAGCTCCAACGCCTCGCCGGCCGCGGTGGTGTCCACAACGGACGGATCGCGCCGAATGGTGGTGAGTTCCGGTTCCTTGACCTGCACCGTCCCGAGTGGACGGCGGCCGCGGACCGCCATGCCGACCTCGCGCGGCAGCTCCACGGTCTCGTTGTCGCGGCGGGCCAGCAGCCCCATGGCCAGCAGCCGCTGGGTCGGCGTCCTGGCCCGATCCAGCGGCACGACCACGGCGGCGTCCTTGGTCAGCCCGATCGGGGAGTCCCCGGCGAGCGCGGTGAGCAGCCGCCGCTCCGGCTCGTCGAGGCCGGAGAGCACCTCGGCCAGGTCCTTGCCGGCGAGATGCGGTAACGAGCGGCCGAGGCCGCCCGGGTGCTGCGGCGCCACCTCGCGCGCGGCCGGCACCGCGGACACCGCGTCGTCCGGGCCCCACACGATCGCCCGGGTTCGCAGCGCGCGCACGGCCCCGGTCACCCGGGTGAGTGTCGCGTCGGCCGCGAACAGCCGGGCCACCTCGCGGACCGACACCGGCGCGCTGTCGGCGTCGAGGACGAGCAGCGCCTCCAGCACGGTCAGCGTGAAGGTGTCCAGGTCCTCGCAGGTCCTGGCCACGGACGCGCGGATACCCGCCCGCGTCGCCAGCACAGTGCTGTCGGCGGGCGGCGGTGTCGCCAGGTCCGGGCGGGCGCGCAGCAGCGCGACGAGCGCGTCGTCGTCGAGCGCCCGCAACCAGTCCGCGAGTGAGAGGCCGGCCATCATGCACCACGTTAGCTGTGCCGCCGGAACGGCGTCGGGCACACTATCCCTGTAGACCGTTCGATCGAGGAGGAACCGTGGCGAAGGACCGCTCCGCGCGCATCGACCCGGCGTGGCCGCACATCGAGGGTGAGAAGCACCCGGTCAGCGAGCTGGCCACCGACGTGCAGGGTGCGCTGTCCCCGTTCGGCGACATCGCGTTCCCGCTCGACGCCGAGTCGCTGCCGTACACGCACCCGGTCACCGAGATCAACCGCTGAGCCTTTTCGAGTCGCTCACGTTCCGGAATTCGACGCGGTTTAGGCTCATTTGATCGGCCGTCGGCCGCGTCGAATCTGGAGGACAGTCATGCCGGTTCCCGGACCCGGATATTCGATCACCATTCGGGTCGAGGCGCCGCCGTCTGCGAGCGCTGCCGGCGACCTGACCAGCGCAGTCGGCCGGGTCGGCGGTGTGATCACCGCCTTCGACGTGGTCGAGTCGCACGTCGATCGGGTCGTGTTCGACATCACCTGCAACGCGATGTCGGCCAATCACGCCAAGGACATCACCGACGGCCTGGACGCACTTCCGGGCGTTCGCGTCCGAAAGGTGTCCGACCGCACATTCCTGGTCCACCTCGGCGGCAAGATCGAGGTGACCTCCAAGGTCGCGCTGCGCAACCGTGACGACCTCTCCCGCGCCTACACGCCGGGCGTCGCCCGCATCTGCCAGGCCATCGCGGCCAACCCCGAGGACGCCCGCCGCCTCACCATCAAGCGCAACACCGTGGCCGTGGTCACCGACGGCTCCGCCGTGCTCGGCCTGGGCAACATCGGCCCGGCCGCCGCGCTGCCCGTGATGGAGGGCAAGGCCGCGCTGTTCAAGAAGTTCGCCGGCGTCGACGCGTGGCCGGTGTGTCTGGACACACAGGACACCGAGGAGATCATCCGCACGGTCGAGCTGATCGCCCCGGTCTACGGCGGCATCAACCTGGAGGACATCGCCGCCCCGCGCTGCTTCGAGATCGAGGCCCGGCTGCGGGAGAAGCTGGACATCCCCGTTTTCCACGACGACCAGCACGGCACCGCCATCGTGGTCGTCGGCGCGCTGCGCAACGCCCTGCGGGTGGTCGCCAAGGACATCACCAAGTGCAAGGTCGTGGTGTGCGGCGTCGGCGCCGCCGGCTCGGCCATCATCCGGCTGCTCCAGCACCAGAATCCGGGCGACATCCTGGCCGTCGACATCCACGGCATCGTGCACCCGGACCGGGGCGACCTGGACTCCAACCTGGAGCAGATCGCCGCCAGCACCAACGCCGAGCGCAAGGCCGGCACCCTGCACGACGCGCTGGTCGGGGCGGACGTGTTCATCGGCGTCTCCGCGCCCAACCTGTTCGGCGCGGCCCAGGTGGCCACCATGAACTCCGACGCCATCGTGTTCGCGCTGGCCAACCCGGACCCGGAGATCGACCCGGTGGAGGCCCAGCAGCACGCCGCCATCGTGGCCACCGGCCGCAGCGACTACCCGAACCAGATCAACAACGTGCTGGCCTTCCCGGGTGTGTTCCGCGGCCTGCTCGACGCCCACGCCAGCACCATCACCGACGCGATGCTGGTGGCCGCGGCCAACGCCATCGCCGACGTGGTGGAGCCGGCCCAGCTCAACGCCTCGTTCATCGTGCCGAGCGTGTTCGACAACGCGGTCTCGCCGGCGGTGGCGGAGGCGGTCAAGAACGCCGCCCAGAACAAGTGAGCGAGCTCAGTCACGTCGACGCCGCCGGCGCGGCCCGGATGGTCGACGTCTCGGCCAAGGAAGCCAGTGCCCGGGTCGCGGTCGCGACCGGGGTGCTGCGCACCACCGCCGAGGTCGTCGACCTGCTGCGGCGGGACGGCCTGCCCAAGGGCGACGCGCTGGCCACCGCCCGGATCGCCGGCATCATGGGCGCCAAGCGCACCCCCGACCTCGTGCCGCTGTGCCATCCGATCGCCATCACCGGCGTGAAGCTGGACCTTCAGCTGGAGGACGAGGCCGTGCGCATCACGGCCACCGTGAAGACGACCGACCGGACCGGCGTCGAGATGGAGGCGCTGACCGCCGTCGCGGTGGCCGGGCTGACCCTGCACGACATGGTCAAGGCCGTCGACCCGGCCGCCGTGCTGGACGCGGTGCGGGTGGAGCGCAAGGACGGCGGCAAGACCGGCAGTTGGACCCGACCGGAGGACCGATGAGCAGGCGGGCGCGAGTCGTCGTGGCATCCAACCGGGCCGCGGCCGGGGTGTACCCGGACCGGACCGGTCCCGTCATCGTGGGCTGGCTGCGGGAGCGGGGCTACGACGTGCCGGATCCGGTGGTCGTGCCCGACGGCGATCCCGTGGCCGCCGCCGTGCGGTCCGCGGTGGCCGACGGCGTGGCCGTGGTGCTGACGACCGGCGGCACCGGCGTCACGCCGACCGACCGGACGCCCGAGGCCACGCGCTCGGTCCTGGACTACGAGATTCCCGGCATCGCCGACGCCATTCGGGCCGCCGGGCTGCCCCAGGTGCCGACCGCCGTGCTGTCCCGGGGCGTGTCCGGGGTGTCCGGCACCACGCTCGTCGTGAACCTGCCCGGTTCGACCGGCGGCGTGAAGGACGGATTGTCGGTGTTGGCCGGCGTCCTGGATCACGCGGTGGACCAGTTGGCCGGCGGCGACCACACCCCGGCGGCTCCGGCCGCTGCTGCTCCGGCGGTCGTGGTGCGGGCCGAGATCAGCGAGACCCCGGTCTCCGCCGCCGAGCACGCCGCCCTGGTCTCCGACCGGGGCGCCGGCGCCGTGGTCACCTTCGAGGGCGTGGTCCGCGATCATGACCATGGCCGGGGCGTGACGGAGTTGGAGTACTCCGGCCATCCCAGCGCCAAGGACGTCATCGCCGAGGTGGCCGCCGAGGTCGCCGCCCGTCATCCCGACGTGCGCGCGCTCGCCGTCAGCCACCGCCTCGGCCACCTGGCCATCGGCGACGTGGCCCTGGCGTGCGCGGTCTCCGCCGCCCACCGGCGCGAGGCCTTCGTGGTCTGCGCCGAACTCGTCGACGAGGTCAAGGCCCGGCTGCCCATCTGGAAGCGCCAGGTCTTCACCGACGGCACCGACGAATGGGTCAACTGCCCCTAGACACGCCTAACGGGCGGAGCCGATGCGGCTCCGCCCGTCGAGCTTTAAGCAGACGTCACTTCGTGGTCAGCTTCTGACCCACGATGATCAGGTTCGGGTTCGAACCGACGACGTCCTTGTTCTTGTTGTACAGGTCCTGCCAGGTGCCCGGCAGCTTCAGGTCCTGCACCAGCCCGGACAGGGTGTCGCCCGCCTTGACGGTGTAGTCGCCGTTGCCGTCCAGCTTCGGAGCCTGGTACGGGGCCTGAGCCTGCGCCTGCGGGGCCGGGGTGGCCTTGCGCTGGGGCGCGGGGGCGCTCTTCTTGGGGGCCGGAGCCGGAGCCCCGGTGCCACCGGCGGTCGTGCCGCCGAGGCCGCGAAGGCCACACACCGGCCATGCGCCGATGCCCTGGCCGGCGAGCACGCGCTCGGCGACGGCGATCTGGGCCTCGCGGCTGGCCAGGTTGGCCTGCGACGCGTAGGCGGTGCCGCCGTAGGCGCGCCACGTGCTGGCGGTGAACTGAAGACCGCCGTAGAAACCGTTTCCGGTGTTGATTGCCCAGTTACCGCTGCTCTCGCACTTGGCAACGGCGTCCCAGTTCACGCTCGGCGCCGCGTTGGCGGTGCCGGCCGCAATCGCCATCGGGGCGGCGACGATCGCACCGGCCAGGACGACCTGGGTGGCGGTACGAGCGACGGTGGACTGCTGACGGTGCTTACCGCGGTAAGAAATCATTGACCTCTCGCCTACAGCGCCTGCTGTTCGAGCACGCCGGGCCGTGGCGGGCAAGGTGCTGCCCGCACAGTGTCCGGCGGTGGGGACCGCGTGGTGCTCACCTCTGGGCGGTTCTCGGGCGCCCAGGGGGTGGGTTCCCCCGCCCCTGTTCGGTAGTTGTCCTTCGCTCGGGGTGTGGTGCCGGGGGACCGCCGAACAGGGTTTGGCGCTTCGGTCCCTCGGGTACTGCCAGCCGATTCGGGTTCGACCGAGAAGCGACACTAGGTAACGACGACGGGATCGCCAAATGGAGAAGTGTGTGACCGTCATCACAGTAACGCGGCGCAACCGGGGTCGATCACGGTTGTTCGCGCAGGTCAGAGCGTCGTTATCTGGCCGTTTCCAAGTCGAGATCGATCACCCAACGTGAGGCCTGTGTCACGTGGTTTAGGCCAAAAGCGATGGCATCCGCGCAACCGAAAAGTTGCCCGGAAACCCCTTGCGTACCACTGACTGGATCGATACAGCGACCCGTCGCGGACCGCTAGGCTCTCCCCCGACGGCGGTGGGTCGAGGGGAGGGGACGGATGGCGGGCGAGATCGAGTTCCGCGTCCTCGGCCCGCTGGAGGTCCTCATCGACGGAGTCCCGCGCCCGCTGCCCGCGGCCAAGCAGCGGCTGCTGCTCGGCTCACTGCTGCTCCAGGCCAACCACGCGGTCGCCGCGTCCGAGCTCGTGGACGTCGTCTGGGGTGAGCGGCCGCCGGCCGGCGCGCGCAACACACTGCGCACCTACGTCATGCGCCTGCGCCAGCAGCTCGGCCCCGCCTGCGCGCTGCGCACCGCCCAGGACGGTTACGCGCTCGACGTCCCGGCCGGCTCGCTGGACGCCACCCGTTTCCGTGAACTGCTCGTTCGGGCCCGTTCGGTCGAGGATCCGACGACCATGTGGACCCTGTTGACCGAGGCGCTGCGGCTGTGGCGCGGCCCGGTGCTGGCCGATGTTCCGCTGGACCCGTTGCGGCACAACGAGATCAACCGCCTTGAGGCGGAGTGGCTGGACGCCCGGGAGCGCCGCATCGACGTCGGCCTCACCCTCGGCCGGCACGAGGAGCTGGTGCCGGAGCTGCGCGATCTGGCCGACGCCAACCCGGCCCGCGAGCAGGTCTGGGCCCAGCTGATGATCGCCCTCTACCGCGCCGGCCGACGCGTCGACGCGCTGCACGTATATAGAGAGGTGTACGAGTACCTCTCCGACGCGCTCGGCGTGGACCCCGGCGCCGAGCTGCTGCGCGTGCACCAGGCCGTGCTGTCCGACCATCCGAGCCTGCGAAGTCCCTTGGGTGCCAAGGCCGCCGTGCCGGCCCAGCTGCCGCCCGAGGTGATCAACTTCGTCGGACGGGAGGCTGCCACGGCCGCGATCGTCGAGCGGCTGGTCCCGGCCGAGCCGACCGCCACCCCAGTGGTGGTGCTGACCGGGCCGCCCGGCACCGGCAAGACCGCGCTCGCGGTGCACGTCGCCCACCGGCTGCGCGCCCGCTTCCCCGACGGCCAGCTGTTCGTGGACCTCCGCGGCCACGCCCGCGGCCCGGCGCTCGGCCCGGACCAGGTGCTGGCCCGCTTCCTGCGTGCCCTCGGCGTCGCGGCCGACGACGTGCCCACCGATCTCGACGAGCAGTCGGCGGTGCTGCGCTCCCTGTTGGCGGGCAAGCGAATGCTCATCGTCCTGGACAACGCCGCCCGCCCCGGCCAGATCCGCCCCGTGCTGCCCGGCGACCCGGGCTGCGCCGTCCTGATCACGAGCCGGGACGCGCTGCGCGGGCTCGTCGAGCAGCCGGGCGCCAGCCGCGTGCACGTCGGCGGCCTCACCCCGGCCGAGTCGAACACGTTGCTGGCCCGCATCCTCGGCGACGAGACCGTCCGCAACGAGCCGGCCGCCGCCGCCGAACTGGCCGAGCTGTGCACACATCTGCCGCTGGCGCTGCGGATCGCCGCCGCGAACATGATCGACGACGAGCACCCGCGGCTGGCCGAGCAGCTGAGCCGGCTGCGCGAGGGCAACCGGCTGGCCGCGCTGGCCGCCGACGGGGACGAGACGGTGACCGTCCGGGCCGCGTTCGACCTTTCTTATGAGGCGCTGGCCGAACCGGCCAAGCGCGCCTTCCGTCTGGTCGGCCTCGCGCCGTGCCAGGACCTCACGCCGGAGTCGATGGCGCCGCTCGCCGACTGCGCGCCGCACCAGGCCCGCCGCCTGCTCGACCAGCTCGCCGCCGCGAACCTGGTGCAGCAGTTGGGCCCCGGCCGCTACCAGGCGTACGACCTGCTCCGTGTCTACGCGCACGAGCGGGCGCTGGCCGAGCCGGAGGACCAGGCGCTGGCCCGGCTCCAGACGTATTACCTGCACACGGTCGTGGAGGCCGCCGGTCTGCTCGGACCCGAGGTCCCGAGCCTGGTGCCGTTGCCGCCGCGACCGGGGCCCGACCGGTTCGACGATCGCGACGAGGCGCTGGACTGGATGACCGCCGAGCTGCCCAACCTGGTGCCGCTGATCCAGCAGGGCCGCGGCGAGATCGTCTGGCAGCTGGTGGATTCGCTGCGCGGCTTCTTCTACGCCCAGCGGCTGGCCACCGAATGGCAGCTCGTCACGCAGGCCGGCCTCGGCGCCGCGGCTGTCGCCGCCGACGAGGTCGCCGAGGCGGCGATGCGCTACAACCGGGCCGCCCTGGACTGGAGCCGCGGCCGGGCCAACGAGGCCGCCGACGGCTTCGCCCGCGCCCTGGAGGTGTTCCGCCGCACGGGACTGCGCGTCGGCGAGTACTCGGCGCTGACCAACCTGGCCATCGCACTGTCCGAAATGGGCGATCTCGACGGCGCCGCCACCCGGTTCGCCGACGCGCTGGCCCTGGCCGAGAACGAGCCGACCCGGCTGGCCCCGGTGCTGTTCAACCTGGGCCTGGTGCAGGTCAGCCTGGGCGAGACCGACGAGGGCTTCAGCTACCTGGCCCGGGCCCGGGCCATCTGCGCCGAGCTGGGCATCGAGCACGGCGAGGTGAACTGCCTCAACAACCTGCTCAACTTCAGCCGGCACATGGGCCGGTTCGAGGCCGTCGAGGAGTACTTCGAGCGCGGCGTGGCGATGAGCAGGCGGCTGGGCAACCAGGAGAGCGAGTCCGGGCTGTTCAACGCGATGGCCCTGGTGCGGCTGGACTTCGGCCGTCAGGAGGAGGCCGAGCGGATGGCCGCCACCGCCTTGGAGCTGGCCGACTCGCCGAGCATGTTCCGCTCCCGCATCGACGCGCTGAACACCCTCGGCGACGTCGCTCTGGTCGGTGACCGCCCGGCCGAGGCGATCGAGCACTACCGGCAGGCGCTGGACCTGAGCCGCCAGCGGGACCTGCGGTTCGGCGAGGTCGAGGCACTGATCGGGCTGACGTACGCGATGAGCGACAGCTCCCGCGCGCTGGCCCACGCCGTCGAGGCGGTCGAGCTGACCGCCCGGCACGAGCTGAGGCTGTGTGAGGGACGGGCGCTCCTCGCGCAGGCGCACGTGCATCTGCGCCGGGAGGAAACCGAAGCGGCGATCGACTTCGCCGAACGGGCGGTGGCGCTGCTGCGCAAGACCGGCCTGCGGCTGTGGTGGCCGCGGGCACTGGTCGTGCTCGCCGCCGCGCACCGGGCCGCGGGCGATGGGGCGACGGCCGATCGGCACGACGCCGAGGCCACATGGCTGCTGGGCGTGATGGGACTCGCGCCGTCCTCGAACTAGACTCGACGCTTCCCCGGTGGGAAGTTCCATTTTCGCTAGTCGGCACCGCGCGACGCTCCTAGGCTGAACAACAACTGCACGGCCGAGAGGAGGCGGGCATGTCGACCGACATGCGCTTCCGCATCCTCGGACCGCTGGAGGTCTCGCTGGCCGGACGGCCGGTGCCGATCCGCGCGGCCAAGCACCGGACCCTGCTGGCCAGCCTGCTGCTGAGGGCCAATCGGGTGGTTCCGGTGGACGCGCTCGTGGAGCGGCTGTGGGCGGGCAACCCGCCGGCCCGGGCCCGCGGCACCCTCCAGACCTACGTGCTGCGGCTGCGGCAGACCCTCGGCGACCCGGCCCTGGTCCGCACCGCGCCGGAGGGCTACTACATCGACGTGCCGCCGGGATCGGTGGACCTGGAGCGGTTCCGCGAGCTGTCCGACGAGGGCACGCGCGCCGGTGACGCCGGCGACCTGACCGCCGCGGCCGCCGCGCTTGACGAGGCCCTCCAGCTCTGGCGCGGCGCCCCGCTGGCCGACGTGCCGTCGGAGGAGCTCCAGCGCAACGTCGTCCCGCAGCTGGTCGAGCAGCACCTCCAGGTGTTGGAACGGCGTATCGACATCGACCTCCAGCGCGGCCGGCACCAGGTGCTGATCGCCGAGTTGCAGTCGTTGACGGCCAAGCACCCCACGCGGGAGCCGTTCTGGGGTCAGCTGATGCTGGCCCTGCACCGCAGCGGCCGGCAGGCCGACGCGCTCGCCGCCTACCGGGGCGTGGCCGGCTATCTGGCCGACGAGCTGGGCATCGACCCCGGCGAGCCGCTGCGCCGGCTGCACCAGGCCATGCTGCGCAACGATCCCGAGCTGATCGCCCCGGTGGCCTCGGGCGAGGCGCGGCCGGTGGTCGTGCCGTCGCAGCTGCCGGCCGACATCGCCGACTTCGTCGGCCGCGAGGAGCTCATCGACGAACTGGTCGCCCGGTTCCGGCTCGGCATGCCGGAAGGGCCGGTCGCCGTGATGGGGCCGCCCGGTGTCGGCAAGACGGCCTTCGTCGTCCACCTCGCCCACCGGCTGCGACCGCGCTTTCCGGACGGGCAGCTCTACGCCAACCTGCGCGGCTACGCCCTCGGCCCCGCGCTGAGCACCGCTCAGGTGCTGTCCCGGTTCCTGCGGGCGATGGGCGTGCCGCCGGAGCAGATCCCGATCGACGTCGAGCACCAGGCGGCGACCTTCCGCGCCCTCGTCCACGGCAAGCGGATCCTGATCGTGCTGGACAACGCCGCCGCGGCCGACCAGATCCGGTCCCTGCTGCCGCCGCCCGACGGCTGCGCGGTGCTCGTGACCAGCCGCAACGACCTGCGCAACCGCTTGCCTCACGTCGAGACCGTGCTGTTGGAGCCGCTCACGCCGGCCGAGTCCAGACAGCTGCTCAGCGCGGTGCTCGGGCCCGACCTCAAGGACGTCCCGGCGTCGACGGAGCTGGCCCGGCTGTGCGCGTACCTGCCGCTGGCCCTGCGCATCGCCGCCGCCAACCTGGCCAAGTCGCCGCCGTCCGGGCTGGCCGACTACGTGGCCGAGCTCCGCAACGGCAACCGGCTGTCGGCGTTGAGCATCGCCGGCGACGAGGGCACCGCCGTGCGCGCGGCGTTCGACCTTTCCTATACGACGCTGCAACCGCGGGCCCGCGAGCTGTTCCGGCTGCTGGGCCTCGTGCCGGGGCCGGACTTCACGCCCCAGGCCGCCGCCGCGCTGATGTCCACCGACGCCGTCGACGCCGCCGAGCTCCTCGACCAGCTCGCCGCCGTGCACCTCGTGCAGCCGGGGCAGCCGGGCCGCTTCCAGTTCCACGACCTGATCCGGCTCTACGCCGCGCAGCGTGAGCATGAGGAGAACACCCGCACCGAGCGGGACATCGTGGTGCAGCGGTTGCTCGACCACTACCTGTCCGGCGCGATCGGCGCGGCCCATGTGGCGTACCGGGATCTGGTGCGGCTGGTCGTCGGCAAGCAGCGGGGCCTGGCCTTCGCCACCGAGCCCGACGCGTTGGCGTGGCTGGATGCCGAGCGGCTCAACCTGATCGCCGCCTTCGGCTACGCGGCCCGGCACCACCTGGCCGACCACGCCGTGCGCCTCGCCGACGCCCTGCGCGGGTATTTCCTTGCGCACCAATACAACGTGGACTGGTTCGCCACCGCCTCGACCGCCGTCACGGTGGCCCGGCGGGCCGGGGACCGCCGCGGCGAGGCGGCGATGCTGTTCAACCTCGGCACCGCGCAGTGGAACATGGACCGGCAGGAGGAGGCGATCGACAGCTTCCTCGCCGCCGCCGAGATCTTCCGCGAGCTCGGGGCCGACGACGGCGCCGCGGCCTCGCTCAACAACGCCGGCAATTCCCACCTGGAGTTGGGCCAGTTCGACGAGGCGGCCGGCTACTTCGACGAGGTGCTGACCTTGGCCAGGCGGTCCGGGCTGCGCGACGTCGAGGTCATCGGGCAGGCCAACATCGGCTTCGTGCTGCTGGAACTCGGGCGGCTCGGCGAGGCCATCGAGCACTGCCGGCGGTCCATCGAGCTGTGCCGGGCGGCCGGCCTGCGGCACTGCGAGGCCCACAGCGTCGCCAACCTTGGCGCGGCCCTGCTGGAACGCGGCCACCCGATGGAGGCGATCGAGCAGCTCACCACCGCGCTGGCCATGTTCCGGGCCATGGGCGAGGTCACCGCCGGGCTGGAAGTGTTGCACCGCTTGGCAACCGCGTACCAGATGACGGCACGGCTCGAACCCGCGCTGGAGTTGGCCCGCGAGGCCCTGGACAGCGCCCGCCGCACCGGCAGCCGCCGCGCGCAGGCGATGAGCCTGTCGGCGTTGGGCCTGACCCTGCACATGGCCGGCAAGTTCCCTGAGGCCATGCGGTGCTTCGACGAGGCGCTGGGCATGCTGGACGAGGTCAGGCACATGCGGACCCGGCTGTGGGTGCTGATCGGGGCGTCGATGGCGATGATCCCCGTCGGCCGACTGGAGGAGGCGCTGACCATCGGCCGCCGCGCCCTCGAACTCGCCGCCCCGCTGCCGCTCTACCGGGCCCGTGCGCTGTTGTTGTTGGCGCACTTGCTGATCGCCCGTCGCGGGGAGCAGGACATGGCCGATGCCTACGCGTGTGCGGTGCAGGCTCGGGAGATCTTCCAGACCGCCGGCAATCCGAGCGGCTCAGCCTGGTCCCTGCACGTGATGGCCCAGGTGCGCAAGCACCGTGGCGAAACCGACGCCGCCGACCAGCTCAACCGCGAGGCCCTGCGCACCATCGACGGCCGCGCCTGGACGGACCAGATCCGCGCGGCGATCACGGCCTGACGGCCGCCACGACAGCGCCCTTCCCGAACTCCGAGTGGCGGAATGGTCCGTTCCGAACCTCGGATCGACCCGGTCAGCCGCCGGCGAAGGGCGGCAGGACGTCGAGCTCAAGGCCGTCGGCGACCGGAATCCTGGTGTCCCGCACGGCAATTCCGTCCAGCAGCAGGCTGGAGGCGGTGAGCACGCGGGCCAGTCCCTCGCCGTGCCGGTCCCGCACGAGCCGCAGCACGTCGTCCACAGTGGACTCGGGCGGCAGGCTCAGCTGCTCGTCGCCGACGCCGGCCGCCGCCTTGGCGCCGGCGAAGTAGCGGATGGTCAACACCACGCGGTCAGCCCCCGATCGCGCTCATCGGACGGTCCGGCTGCGCGAACCCGTCGTCGTTGATGCCGTGCCCCTTGGCCTTGCCCCACATCGCGATCCGCCACAGCCCCGCGAGCTCCTCGTCGGAGGCGCCGTCGCGCATCGGGCCGCGTAGGTCGGTCTCGGTGGTGGCGAACAGGCAGGTCCGCAGCGCCCCGTCGGCGGTCAGCCGGGTCCGGTCGCAGGCCGCGCAGAACGGCCTGGTCACCGACGCGATCACGCCGACCGTGGCCGGGCCGCCGTCGACCAGCCAGCGCTCGGCCGGCGCCGCGCCGCGGGCGGTGGGCTCGGGAGTGAGCGTGAACCGGGTGCTCAGCCGGTCGAGGATCTCCTCGGCGGTGATCATCTTCGCGCGGTCCCACGCGTGCTGGGCGTCCAGCGGCATCTGCTCGATGAACCGCAGCTGATAGCCGTGGTCGAGGCAGAACTGGAGCAGGTCCGGGGCTTCGTCCGCGTTCACGCCGCGCATCAGCACGGTGTTGACCTTCACCGGCCGCAGCCCGGCGTCGTGGGCGGCGGCCAGGCCTTCGAGCACGTCGTCGAGGCGGTCGCGGCGGGTGATCGTCGCGAACCGGTCCGGCCGAAGTGTGTCGAGGGACACATTGATGCGGTCCAGGCCGGCCAGGGCCAACTGGTGGGCCTTGCGGGCCAACGACACCGCGTTGGTCGTCAGGGACATGCGGGGCCGCGGGCGCAGTTCCGCCGCGGCCGCGAGTATTTGCGGCAAATCCTTACGCAGCAGCGGTTCCCCGCCGGTGAACCGGAGCTCCCGCACGCCGAGAAGGTCGACCGCGACGCGAATGAGCCGGATCAGCTCGGTCCCGGTCAGCAGGTCGCCGCTCGGCAGCCACTCCAGACCCTCGGCCGGCATGCAGTACGTGCACCGCAGATTGCACCGGTCCGTGAGCGAAACCCGCAGGTCAGTGGCCACACGGCCGTAGGAGTCGATCAAGTCCGGCCGATCGGGACGCGTCGAGGCGTCAGGGGTGCTCCGCACGCCTGGAATTCCTAGCTCGACGGCTGCCATCACGATCAGGGTAGTCGCTGGAAGCCCTAGGCTGGACCGTCGCGGAACGGACGTTCGGCGGTTACGATGTCTTCTGGGCCGAGTGTCTTAGCAAGTAAGCGGGTGATGGCGAATGTCGGAGACGGCCGAGGCCAGGGCGGTCTATCCGGTCAGCGACGAGGAGCTGGAGCGGTTCTCGTGGCTGGGTCGGGACAGCAGCCTGGTGACGGTGATGTTCCATGCGCGCATCGCCGAGCAACTCGGGCTGTCCGCCACCGACCACAAGTGCCTCGACCTCGCCGCCCGCAGCGGCCAGCCGATGACCGCCGGGCGCATCGCCGAGCTGTCCGGGCTGTCCACCGGCGCGGTCACCGGCGTCATCGACCGGCTGGAGCGGGCCGGCTACGTCCGCCGCGTCCGCGACCCGCACGACCGGCGCAAGGTGCTGGTCGAGGTCACCCTCAGCGCGCAGGACCCGGAGCGGTTCAGCGTGCTGTTCAAGGGCGTTTCCGAGATGATGGCCCGGATCCTCGCCCACTACACGCCCGAACAGCGTGAACTGCTCTTCGCCTACGGCAGCGAGGTGCTGGCCGAGATGCGCAAGGAGGTCACCCGGGTCGGCGAGAAGGACTGACCTTCCGGTCCGTTCGATCCACCCGGGTCCCGAATCCGCATCTGCGGACCGTTGCCTCTTTTCGTGCCGCACCGGCGGAGTTAGTCTCGGCGCGTGACTCGACCTGACCCGCCCACCTACCGGGTGTCCGAGGCCGCCGTGCTGCTCGGCGTGAGCGATGACACCGTGCGTCGCTGGCTGGACGCCGGGCAGCTCACCGCCGGGGTCGACGCCGCCGGCCGCAAGGTCGTCGACGGCGCCGAACTGGCCGTGTTCGCCCGCGCCCAGGCCACCGCCGTGCCCGACCCGTCCGCGGTGGGCCGCTCGGCCCGCAACCGGTTCGTCGGCCTGGTCACCGAGATCGTCGAGGACAAGGTCATGGCCCAGGTCGAGATCCAGAGCGGGCCGCACCGAGTGGTGTCGCTGATGAGCACGGAGGCGGTCCGCGAACTCGGGCTGACCCCCGGCATGCTCGCGGTGGCCGTGGTCAAGTCCACCCAGGTGATCATCGAGACGCCGGGAGGCATGTCGTGAGGAAACTCGTCGTCGCCATCGGGTCGGCCGCTTTGCTGCTGACCGCGTGCGGTGGTGGGCAGACGGCCGCGGCCCCCGCCACCACCAGTTCGGCCCCGAAGGAGTCGGGCACCCTCACCGTGCTTGCCGCCGCCTCGCTGACCACCTCCTTCAACAAGATCAAGGCCGACTTCGAGTCGGCCCATCCCGGCGTCACCGTCAAGCTCACCTACGACGGCTCGTCCACGCTGGTGCAGCAGATCGCCAACGGCGCGCAGGCCGACGTGTTCGCCTCGGCCGACCAGGCCAACATGGACAAGGCCACCTTGGCCTCGCTCAACGACGGCGCGCCGCAGCTGTTCGCCCGCAACAAGCTGGAGATCGCGGTCCCGCCGGGCAACCCCAAGAACATCGCCACCTTCGCCGACCTGGCCAAGCCCGGCGTCGTGGTGGTCGTGTGCGCGGACGCGGTGCCTTGCGGCGCGGCGGCGCTGAAGGTCGAGGCGGCCACCGGCGTCACCATCAGCCCGGCCAGCAAGGAAACCGCCGTCACCGGCGTGCTGTCCAAAGTGGAGTCCGGCGACGCCGACGCGGGCCTGGTCTACCTGACCGACGTCAACTCGGCCGGCGGCAAGGTGAAAGGCGTGCCCTTCCCCGAGGCCGACAAGGCGATCAACGACTACCCGATCACCGTGCTGCGCAACGCCCCGCAGTCCGCGCTGGCCAAGGAGTTCGTCGAGTTCGTGCGGGGCGAGCAGGGCCGCAGGGAACTCACCGCGGTGGGCTTCCAGGTTCCGTGAGACGGTCCGTTCCCGTCCTGCTGTGGGTGCCGGCCGCGCTGGCCCTGGCCCTGGTCGTGCTGCCCGTCATCGGACTGGTGGCCCGCAGCGACCTCGGCCGGCTGCCCGAGCTGGTGACCAGCCCGACCGCGCTGGAGGCCCTGTGGCTCTCGGTGCGGACGGGCGCGGCCGCCACCCTGCTGTCGTTGTTGTTCGGCGGTCCGCTCGCGGTCGTGCTCGCCCGCGGGCGGCTGCCGGGTCTTCGGTTGTTGCGCGCCATTGTGCTGCTGCCGCTCGTGCTTCCGCCCGTCGTCGGCGGCTTGGCCCTGTTGTACCTGTTGGGGCGTAACGGCTTCGGCGGTCAGGCCCTAGCGGTGTTCGGGGTGCGGCTGCCGTTCACCACGGCCGCGGTGATCATCGCGCAGACGTTCGTCGCCATGCCGTTCCTGGTGATCGGTCTTGAGGGCGCCCTGCGGACTGCCGGTGAGCGCTACGAAGCCGTCGCCGCGACGCTCGGGGCCGCGCCGTGGACGGTGTTCCGGCGAGTGACCGTGCCGTTGTTGTTGCCCTCCTTGGGTTCTTCGCTGGTGTTGGCCTTCGCCCGGTCGTTGGGGGAGTTCGGGGCCACGATCACCTTCGCCGGCAACCTTGAGGGCACCACCCAGACCCTGCCGCTGCTGGTCTACGTGCAGTCCCAGTCCGATGTGGACGCCGCCGTCGCCGTGTCGCTGTTGTTGGTGGTGCTGGCCGTCGTGGTGATCGCCGTTGCTCGGCCTCGTTCGATCGAGGGCCGGCTATGACACTCGACCTGGACATCACCGTTCGCCGTGACTCCTTCGCCCTGTCGCTTGAGCTCTCCGTCGCCGCCGGCGAAGTCGTTGCGGTGCTTGGGCGAAACGGGGCCGGCAAGTCCACCCTGCTGTCGGCGCTGGCCGGGCTGCTGCGCCCCGACTCCGGTCGGATCACGCTGGCCGGCCGGGTGCTGACCGACGCCTCCACCGGCGTGCACGTGCCGCCTCACCGGCGTGGCATCGGTTTGCTGGCCCAGGATCCGCTGCTTTTCCCGCACATGACCGTGGCCGCCAATGTCGCCTTCGGTCCTCGCTCTCGGGGTGTCTCTCGAAGCGACTCGGCGGCGTTGGTGACGCGGTTGCTGTCCGATGTGGACGCCGCCGAGTTCGCCGCTCGCCGCCCCGGTCAGCTTTCCGGCGGGCAGGCCCAGCGGGTCGCCGTCGCCCGGGCGTTGGCGTCCGAGCCGGAGCTGCTGTTGCTCGACGAACCCTTTGCCGCACTCGACGTCGACGCCGCTCCTGCCCTGCGGGCCATGCTCCGGCGGGTGCTGCGGGACTCCGGCCGAACGGCCCTGCTCGTCACCCATGATCCGCTGGACGCCCTCGTCCTGGCCGACCGCGTGGTCGTGCTGTCCGGCGGGGAAATCGTCGAACAGGGCGAGACCCGGGCCGTGCTCTCGCGCCCCCGGACTGCCTTCACCGCCCGCATCGCCGGCCTCGACCTCGTTTCCGGCGTCTTCGGGCCGTCCGGGCTGGCCGTCGGCGACCTCGCGATCAGCGGCCACGTGCCCTCACCCATCGGCGAGGGCACCCCGGCCGTCGCCGTCTTCGCCCCCTCCGCCGTCGCCGTGCACGTCTCGCCGCCCGCCGGCAGCCCCCGCAACGTGTTCGGGGCCGTCGTCGGCGGCCTTGAGCCCCACGGCGACCTCATCCGGCTGCGCGTCGCTCGTAGCGTGGACGGTCCGTCCTGGGTGGAGGGCCTCGCCGCCGACCTCACCGCCGCCGCCGTCGCCGACCTGGCCTTGGAGCCCGGCGTCCGGGTCTGGCTGGCCGTCAAGGCCGCCGAAGTGGCCCTGCACCCCGTCGCCGGGGGATCATGAGGGCATGGTCTGGAACTACCTGATGGACATGGATGGTGTGCTGGTCCACGAGGAGCACATCATCCCCGGCGCCGACCAGTTCCTCGCGGAGCTGCGGGACCAGGACATCCCGTTCATGCTGCTGACCAACAACTCCATCTACACCCCCCGTGACCTGCGGGCCCGGCTGCTGCGGACCGGTCTGGACGTGCCCGAGTCGTCCATCTGGACCTCGGCGCTGGCCACCGCCAAGTTCCTCGACACCCAGCGCCCCGGTGGCGCCGCCTACGTCATCGGCGAGGCCGGGCTCACCACCGCCCTGCACTCCATCGGCTACGTGCTGACCGACACCGACCCGGACTACGTCGTCCTGGGCGAGACCCGGACGTACAGCTTCGAGGCCATCACCAAGGCCATCCGGCTGGTCGACGGCGGCGCTCGGTTCATCGCCACCAACCCCGACGAGAGCGGTCCCAGCCGGGAGGGCCTGCTGCCCGCCACCGGCTCCGTCGCCGCCCTCATCGCCCGCGCCACCGGCCGTGAGCCCTATTTCGTCGGCAAGCCCAACCCGTTGATGATGCGTTCCGCGCTGCGGGCCATCGGCGCCCACTCCGAGAGCACCCTCATGATCGGCGACCGGATGGACACCGACGTCCGCTCCGGTCTCGAGGCCGGCCTGCAGACCATTCTGGTCCTTTCCGGCATTTCCGGCGCCGACACCGCCGAACGCTTCCCCTACCGCCCCACCCTCGTGATCGACTCCATCGCCGACCTCGTCGGCCGCGGCACCGACCCGTTCAAGCGCGATTAGTAACCCTGCGTGATCACCCGTTCGCGGACAGCTGGAAACCATGAATCCGCAGCTCACGGAGATCATTTCGATACGCTCCGGTGACCGGGCTGGTCGGCGGGCAGGGGGGTCGACCGCCTATCGTCTCTCACCGTGGGCGACGACGAACGTGACGAGTCGGTGTTCGTGGTCGGTGATGTCCATGGCCACCTCTCCGAGCTCATCACCGCATTGCACGATGCCGGACTGACCACCCCCGAGGGGCAGTGGTCCGGCGGCCGGCACCGCCTGTGGTTCCTCGGCGACTTCGTCGACCGCGGCCCCGACGGCATCGGCGTCATCGAGCTCGTCATGCGCCTGGCCGACCAGGCCGACCGGGCCGGCGGCTTCGTCGGCTCCCTCCTGGGCAACCACGAGGTGCTGTTGCTCGGCATGCACCTGTTCGGCGACACGCCCGTGCCCTCCGACTACGGCTTCCGCAGCTTCGCCCGCTCCTGGCACCTCAACGGCGGTCAGCTGTCCGACCAGACCCGCCTCACCGACCGGCACGTGCGCTGGCTCACCGACCGTCCCGTCGCCGTCGTCGTCGACGACCACCTGCTCCTGCACTCCGACACCACCGCGTACCTGTCCTGGGGCGATTCCGTCGAGGAGATCAACTCCGCCGTCCGAGCCATCCTCCACGGCCAGGACCTCACGTCCTGGTGGGACTGCTGGCACAAGATGACCACCCGCTTCGCCTTCCGCGGCGCCACCGGCGCCCAGACCGCCGACGAGATCATGGGCAAGTTCGGCGGCCAGCGCATCGTGCACGGCCACAGCATCATCGCCGACCAGCTCGGCATTGAGCCCGAGCAGGTCGACGGCCCCCTCTCCTACGCCGACGGCAAGGTCCTCGCGGTGGACGGCGGCCTCTTCGACGGCGGCCCCTGCCTGGTCGTGGAGCTCTAACCCTTTTTGGTCGGTCAGCTTGCTACATAAGAGGGCGCACGGTCTTCACGAATCGCGGGACCGTCCTGGTGAACCCGATCAGGAAGTCCTCCATGGTGACCGGTGGTTTCCTCCTGTCCGCCACCATGTCCAGCAGGCATCGGACCGTCTGCTGCGGGTAGAGGTCCAGCTGGTTGAGCAGGAACTCATCGGGATGCACGGCGTCGATGTCGTACGGAGCGAGTGACGGCTCGTCGAAGTCCCTGAGGTTCGCCGTGACGATGGCGCTCGCATTTCCCCGGACGGCCGCAGCGAGCACGTGCCCGGTCCTTCGGGTGATTGGTCATGGAGTCGATGAGCGCTTGGTAGCCGGTGACTTCGGCGTCGGGAAACGTTGTCCGCATTCCCTTGATTCGCCTGTCCGCGCTGGCTTCGCTGACCTGGGGGAACTTGAGTATGTTGCGCCTGACCTCGGCCAACACGTCGGCCGACCACAATGGACGGTACGTATCAGCTTCGGCCAGGCGCAACAGGAGATCGGTCAGATTGACCGGCACCAGGACACAGGCGTCCAGGAAGGCGGGAAAGGCGGACACAGTCTCAGTGTCACAGTCGGCTGCTCGGAGTGTTGAGGCCGTACCTTAGCGGCCGGTGAAATCGAAGCCGTCCACGTGCTGCAAGTCCTCGGCCTCCTGCGTCATCTCCCGCAGGGTCTCCTGCCGCTTCTGCTTGGCCCGCTGCTGGTATTCGAGGACGTCGCTCAGCATGACTCGGCGGTGCCGTCCGACTTTCTCGAACGCGATCTCCCCGCGTTCCAGAATTCCGACCAAGGTCGGACGTGAGATGTTCAGGAGGTCCGCGGCCTGCTGCGTGGTCAGCTTCGTCGTGTGCGGGGCCAGGGTGATGGCATAGCCGCCCTTCAGTGCGGCGACAACCTGTCGAAGCGCTTCGTAGACCTCAGCCGGTAGCTCGATCCGGTCACCACCCGGGCCGACGAGCGCCGCGTGACCTTGGCCTTGCTGTGCAGTCAACACCGCTGCCAGCTTGTCCAGCGCGTCGCGAGCGTGGTTGGGCGCTGGAGGCAGCACGGTCTGCTGCTCCAGGAGCACAGTGCTCATCCCTGTCCCTCCATCGTGACGTCGGCGAAGCTCCTCGGCGTCGCGCCCCCACCGCGGCGGTGGGCGTCAACAGCAGAAAGCATATTCGAAAGAAACGAAGATTGCTACTCCCTGTCGTCCGATGCCACGCGGTTTCAGCAGGTCAGACGGCTTGTGGGCGCTGGTGGGGCGCTGCCTGCCCGCTCGACGTGCCGAGTCCCGTCCGGCGTGTCGGGACCTGGGCCCACCGGCGAGGCTGCACTATGCGGAGCACCTTGCGACGACGAAAGGAGGCCTCCGACATGGCTCGTTCCTGGCACGAAGTCAAGGCCGACAAGGCGGCCATCGACCGCGCCAACGGCCGTGATGTCGCCGCAGTGCGTGCGACGGCTCGAAACAAGGTCGAGGCGCTGTGGCTCAGGCCTGACCAGCCTCGCAGGCAGACCCCTGTGTCCCGAGCGGAGCTCTGAACCGCCGGTCTCGTTCTGCCAGTTCCACCGGCTCGAACTACCTACGTCCCAATGCAATCCGCGAAGGCCGTTGTGGGCGTGTGTGCTTCTTGTGCCCCACCCACCCGCCCTCTGTGGACTACCGGCCCGTGCTCGGTCAGAACACCGCGATGGGATTCACGGGGATACCGGCGGAGCCTTGGATGCGCGGTAGGGCGACGGGGACGGGAAGCCGTGGCGGCGGAGTTCGGGCAGGGGCAGCGAGCGCGGCGACGCATGGACGTGGACTGCGTTCGGGCAATCAAGGTGTGGACAACGCGACGCCGGGGAGGGTTGTCCACAGCACCCCCCGCTCGGGGGTGGCAGTGGTCCGCGTCACAGGCGAGGATGGGCCACATGGTCGCACTGCCTGCATACGCCTCGGGAACCTCGGACGTGCCGCTGCTCGGCGACACGATCGGCGACAACCTGGACCGGACGGTGGAGCGGTTCGGGGAGCGGGACGCGCTGGTGGAGTGTGCGTCGGGCCGCAGGTGGACGTACGCGGAGCTGGCGGCGGACGTGGATGCGGTGGCGCTGGGGCTGCAAGGCCTGGGCGTGGGCAAGGGCGACCGGGTGGGGATCTGGGCGCCGAACTGCGCGGAGTGGGTGCTGACGCAGTACGCGACGGCGAAGATCGGGGCGATCCTGGTCAACATCAACCCGGCCTATCGGGTGCACGAGCTGGAGTTCGTGCTGAACCAGGCCGAGGTGGGCACGCTGGTGGCGACGCCGGCGTTCAAGACGTCGGACTACGAGGCGATGATCGGTGAGGTATGGCCGAACTGCCCGAAGCTGCGGACGGTGCTGCTGATCGGGCGTCCGGAGTGGACGGACGTGCTGGAGGGCGGCCGGCGGGGGGACCGAAGCGGGCTCAAGGAGATCAGGCTCTCGCCGGACGACCCGATCAACATCCAGTACACCTCGGGCACCACGGGCTTCCCGAAGGGCGCGACGCTGTCGCACCACAACATCCTGAACAACGGGTACTTCGTGGGCGAGCTGTGCGGGTACACGGAGCAGGACCGGGTGTGCATCCCGGTTCCCTTCTACCACTGCTTCGGCATGGTGATGGGAAACCTGGGCGCGACAACGCATGGAGCCTGCATGGTGGTGCCGGCGGCCGCGTTCGACGCGAAGTCCACGTTGGACGCGGTGCAGGCGGAGCGGTGCACCTCGCTCTACGGGGTGCCGACGATGTTCATCGCGGAGCTGGCGCTGCCGGACTTCGCCGACTACGACCTGCCCAGCCTGCGCACGGGCATCATGGCCGGCTCGCCGTGCCCGGTCGAGGTGATGAAGCAGGTGATCGACCGCATGGGCATGACGGAGGTGACCATCTGCTACGGCATGACGGAAACCTCCCCGGTGTCCACGCAGACCCGAGCGGACGACTCGCTGGACCGCCGGGTGGCCACGGTCGGCCGGGTGCATCCGCACCTGGAGGTCAAGATCGTCGACCCGGCAACGGGTCTGACGGCGACGCGGGGCGAGCAGGGGGAGCTGTGCACGCGCGGCTACTCGGTGATGCTCGGCTACTGGGCCCAGCCGGACAAGACGGCGGAGGCGATCGACGCGGCCCGCTGGATGCACACGGGCGACCTCGCGGTGATGGACGACGACGGTTATGTGGCGATCACCGGCCGGATCAAGGACATGGTCATCCGCGGCGGCGAGAACATCTACCCGCGCGAGGTGGAGGAATTCCTCTACACACACCCGGACGTGCTGGACGCGCAGGTGATCGGGGTGCCGGACGAGCGCTACGGCGAAGAGCTGATGGCCTGGATCCGGATGCGCCCGGGTGCCGAGCCGATCACGGCCGAGCAGGTCCGCGACTACTGCACGGGCAAGCTCGCGCACTACAAGATTCCCCGCTACGTGCACGTGGTCGACGAGTTCCCGATGACGGTGACGGGCAAGATCCGCAAGGTGGAGATGCGGGAACGGGCGTCGGAGATCCTCCGGGCGAACCAGACGAACGGCGGGTAGTCAGGCGCACATGCCGTGTCGGTATGGTTACGCGGCGCCATCCGATGTGAGGAGCCGCCATGAGGCCACGTGCCCTGATCCGCATAGCCGCCGGTGTCGCCGCACTGCTGCTCGTCGGGACGGCCTCCGCGGCCGCCGGCGACGACACGCCCGTGATGTGGCAGGTGCCCATCAGCGGGAACCAAGCCGGCCAACTGGTCGCCGCCGGCTTCGACGTCGCCGAGACCGGGGCCGAGGGCGTCGCCTACGTCACCGGCACCCGCCAGACCGCGCAGTCGTTGCGGGACATGGGATATCGCCCCACCCAGTACGACACGATCTACAAGGACCTGGCCCCGCGGCAGCAACAGCCGCGGGCCCTGGCCACCACCTTCTACGGCGGCTACCGCTCCGTGCCGGACCAGGAGCAGCACCTGGCCCAGGTCGCCGGCGCGCACCCCGACCTCGCCACGGTGTACGACATCGGCGACTCGTGGCTGAAGACCAAGGGCAAGAGCGGCCACGACATCGAGGCCATCTGCCTGACCAAGAAGCACTCGGGCGACTGCACGCTGAGCACGACCTCGCCCAAGCCGAAGTTCACGCTCATGGCCCAGATCCACGCCCGCGAGATCGCCACCGGCGAGCTGGCCCAGCGCTGGATCGACTACCTGGTCAACGGCTACGGCACGGACACCACGGCGACGTCCATTCTGGACACCACCGAGATCTGGGTCATCCCGATCGCCAACCCGGACGGCACAGACGTGGTGGCCTCGGGCGGCAACTCGCCGAAGATGCAGCGCAAGAACGTGGACAACGCGCGCGGCGGCTGCACCGGCACGAACCTCGGCATCGACCTGAACCGCAACTCCACCTACAAGTGGGGCGGCGACTCGAACCAGGCCTGTGACGAGACCTACCAGGGGCCGAGCAAGGGCAGCGAGCCCGAGGTGACCGCGCTGGAGAAGTTCTTCCGGTCGATCTACCCGGTGCAGCGCGGCACGGGTGACAACGACCCGGCGCCGGTGACCGCCCGCGGCACGATGATCACGCTGCACAGCTACGGCAACGACATCATCGTGCCCTGGGGCTACACCGAGAAGACCTCGCCCAACGACGCGCAGCTGCGGGCGCTGGGCAAGAAGATGGCCGCCTCCAACGGTTACGTCGTCGACACCAACGGCGGCACGGTCGGCTACGAGACGTCCGGCACCACCGACGACTTCACCTACGGCGTGCTCGGCGTGGCCAGCTTCACCATCGAGGTCGGCCCGTCCAGCGGCAACTGCGGCGGCTTCTTCCCGAAGTTCTCCTGCCTGGACAGCACCTTCTGGCCGCAGATGAAGGGCGCCTTCACGGCGGCGGCGCAGGCGGCCGCGGCCCCGTACAAGCAGTAAGTCGCCCTGTCGACAAAGCGGCCCCCGGCGACGCGCCGGGGGCCGTTCACTGTCCGAAGTGGAATGATCACCCTATCTAGCGATACAGGGGCAGCTGCCGTCACGGCGGGAGTACACCATGATCACGGTGTGACTCATCGGGATCTGCCGGCCAGCGGTCGAGGATGCTTTGCCGCGGTCATGATCGCGCCCATCGCCGCCTTCGCCGGTCTGACCGCGCTCACCACACTGCTGAACGCGCCGGACGAGGCCACCGGTCCGGCGTTGTTCGGGCTGCCGCATCCGACCAGGGCCAGCCAGACCATGCCGATGGACACAGAGGAGCAGCAGCCGCCGTCTGACACCACGATCGCCGAGCAGCCGCTGGCCCTGCACAAGCCGGCGGCCGCCGCCAAACAGTCCGGCCAGAGCCCGAGCAGTGCGGTTATGGTGCCCTCGACGGTTGTCGCGTCCTCGGTGACCAGGGCCGTCACGCCGGACACGCCGTGCGTCGGGCCGACGACGCCGATCACAACGCCGAGCGCCACGACCTCGTCGCCCGTCCCGACAACAACAATGACAACGACAACAGCGACAACGGCGACGGCTAGAACAACAACAACTGCGCCGCCGCCGACGACCACGGCAACCGTGGCGCCGACAACAACAACGACGACGTCAGCGAGTAATACCCGTGTGCCCCAGTGAGTACCGGCCCGGCTGCGGCCACACGCACAGGCCGTGCGGCTGGTTGCCGGCCGGGATCTTCTTCAGCAGCGCCCCGTCCTTTGTGGATAAAACGTAGATCATCCGGTCGTAGCGCCCGGACAGCCACAGCTGCGAGCCGTCCGCGGTCACGTTGCCCATGTCCGGGCTGCCCCCGCCGGGAATGCGCCACTTGGTCTGCTCGGCGCCGGTGTAGGCGTCGAGCACGCTGACCGAGCCCTCGTGCCGGTTGGTGACGTACAACTGCTTGGCGTCACGGGAAAGGTAGAGCCCGTGCGCGCCGCCGCCGGTCGGGATGAAGCGCTGCACCTTGGTCGCCGCGCCGTCGAGCACCCACAGGCCGTTGGCGTCCGAGTCGGCGATGTAGTAGACGGAGCCGTCCGGGGCGAGCTTGATGTCCTGCGGCCCCATGACGGTGTGCCGCTGCGGCATGTCGATCATGCGGAGCAGGTGGTGCGACGCGATGTCGATGACCGCGACCCGGCCGGCGAACTCGCACGTGAACACCGCGATGCGGCCGTCCGGGCTGAAGTCGGCGTGGTCGATGCCGGCGCAGTCCGGCACGGCGGTCTCGTCCTGCTTCTGCCACGTGTGCGGGTCGTACCAGACCAGCTTGCGCAGCCGCTCGGCCACCGAGATGGCGAACTTGCCGTCCGGTGTGAAGTACATGTTGTACGGGTCGACGACCGGGATCTTCGCGCCCGGCAGGCCGGTCCTGGGATCGAACGGCACGAGGTGGTCGCCCTGGTCGTCGGTGGCGTACAGGGTGCGCATGTCGTACGAGGGCACCACATGCTGGAGTTCCTTGCCGGCCGGGTACTTGGCGACGACCGCGAACGTCGTCGGGTCGATCACCCACACGTCGCCGGAACCGCTGTGCGGCACATAGACCAGCGGCTTGTCCTGCTTGACCGTGTCCAGCACCATGTTGGCGCCCGCGTTGGCGTACACGTTGTGCAGGTCGGTCACCGGCGGCATGCCGGGCAGACCGTCCACAAGGGACTGTGGCGTGATGGACGTCGGCGGTGGCGTGGCGGTGGTCGTTTTTGTCGTGATGGTGGGCGGAGGTTCCTCGGCGGCGGGGGCCGACGAACAGGAGGTCAGTGCGGCGACGCATGCGAGCGCGAGCAGCGCCCGTCCGGCAGGGGAAGGCAACTTCTCACCTCAGCAGTTCGGCCGCGGTGACCGGGGTCAGTCCCCGGGCGGCGAGATCGGTCAGGATGCCGGGCAGCGCCTGCACGGTGCCGGGGTGGCCCAGGTGCATGCTCACCACGCTGCCCGCCTTGGCGCCGCCGGCCGCCCGCCGGATCGCGGCCGCGCCGGGATCCGTCCAGTCCAGCGAGTCCACGTCGTAGGACAGAGTCCGGGCGTAGCCGGCGGCTCCGGCCGCCGCCAGCTCGCGCGCGGTGGCGTGCTGTCCCTGCGACTGGCGGAAGAACACGCCCGGCGTTCCGGCCACTGTGGACAGTGCGTCCCGGCAGCGTTCGATCTCGGTCAGCATCGGGCCCGGCTGGTAGCGCTCCAGGTCCGGATGGCTCCACGTGTGGTTGCCCAGCTCGTGCCCGCCGTCGCGGACCATGCGCGCGCCGTCCGGGGTCGAGGTCAGCCAGGTGCCGACGGCAAACACCGTGATCTTGGCGTTATTTTTGGCCAGCAGCGCCAAAACCTGGCGGGTGATCTCCAGCGGGCCGTCGCCGTGGAAGGTCAGTGCGACCTCGGGACGGCCGCTCGACGCCCGCACCACCTCGACGGCCGGGCCGCCCGGGGCGACGGTGGTTGTCGTCGTGGTTGTCGTGGTCGTGACCGGCGGCGTCGTGGTGGTCGAACGCGTGGTCGCGCTGGGGGAGGGAGCGGCGGTCGGGGGTCCGGCGCACCCGGCCAGGGCGGTGGTCGCGGCGATTCCGAGCGCGGCTCGACGAGAGATACGCCGGGTCACGAAGTAAGTATGGCCAGTGCCACGTTGAGCGTGATCACGACCCCGGCGATCAGCCCTGCTAGGGCCGTATGCGCGCCGTCCAAGGAATTCCCGTCCGCCACGAAGGCGGGGCCGACCAGCACCGCCGCGCAGGCGGGACGCGATCGAGACCACTGCTGCAACCGATAGGCCGGGAACGACTAGATCTGCGCCAGGGCGGCCGCGTCCTCGTCGCCGAACTGCTCCTCCAGCCGTTCCGGCGTGTAGTCCAGGTCGATCCTCGCCACGTCCGCGCCGCGAGCAGACTCGATCGCGCCGAGCCGGCGCTGCGCGCGATCGCCCGCGTAGCCGACGAACTCGGTGACCTCCAGGTCGAAGGCGCTCTGGTCGACGTGATCGAGAACCCACTGGATGGCGTTGAGCGCGTGCGGCACCAGCTCGCCCATGCGCTGTGTGACGACATCCCAGTTGGCGTCGTCCGCGGCAACGTGACGGCGGCAGGTGAAGGTGCCCCAGGCCATGTGCCGTCGCTCGTCGTCACCGATGCGGCGGACCAGCTCCTGCATGCCGGGCAGGATGCCGCGGCTCTTGCACACCTTGTTCCACGCGTAATAGCCGGTCAGCGCCAGCGTGCCCTCAACCACGTGGTTGTAGGTGACGCTGGCCTTGATCTGCGCCGTCGGGCTGTGGTCGTGCTCCAGCTTCTGGAGGGCCTCGGGCAGCTCCTCGTAGAAGATCGTGCGGTAGCCCGGGTTGTCGGCGACGTAGGCGTGCAGGTCCTCGGTCAGGCCGACGGCGTCCATCCAGCGGCGGAAAACCTCGGTGTGCCGGGCCTCCTCGAAGGCGAACTGGGTGAGATACATCTCGTCGCCCAAACGGCCCTCCGCCGCCATCGCCCGCATGAACGGCTGGATGTCCTCGGTGACCGCCTCCTCGCCGGCGACGAACATCGCCACCAGGTAGGTGGCGTTCTCCCGCTGCGCGTCGGTGAGTTCGGCCCAGTCGCGGGCATCCTGCGTGAAGTCGATGTCCGCCGGGTTCCAGAACCTGGTGTTGCCCTTGGCGAACAGGCGCAGCGGCAGATGGTCCCAGTGGAAACGGCCTTGGAGGGAGTGGAATCCGGTCCGGCGCTGATCAGTCATCGGGGGCCTCCGGGATCAGTCGGCACATCAGGGCGGTGATCGTGGCGACGGCCTCGTCGACCGTGCCGGTCGGTGTCAGCAGGTGGCTGACCGTGAGGCGCATGCCGGTCTCGGCGAGCAGGCGGATCTCGTCGTCCGGCAGCCATGGCAGGCGTGGGCGCCACAGCTGCGTGAGCAGGTCGACGGCCGGCATGAGCACCGGCTGCCCCTTCGTGGTCAGCAACGGCAGCAGGTCTTCCGCGTCTGTGCCCGTGAGAATGGCGTTGACCAGGCGGTTCTCCGTCGCGTGGACCAGCGTGTGCCGCGCGGCCGCCGTGATGCCGGTGGCGAGGTCCGGCGCTTCGGCCACGCGCTGGGCCACGCCTTCAAGGAAGTCTTCGACGGTGTGCGCCGCGACCGCGGTGACCAGCGCTTCCTTGGTGCCGAACTCGTTGTGCACCGTCTGTCGGCTCACGCCCGTCCTGGCCGCGACATCCGCCATCCGCAGCCCTTTGACGCCCCGTTCGGCCAGCAGCTCGGCCGCCGCGTCCAGCAGCTGAGTCCGCAGCGACTCCCGTACCCGCTCGGTGAACGGTGTGACCTGGTTCACTTCTTCAGCTTGACATTCGCGTGCCCGATGTCAAGTGCTTGGACGTATTAACCGCTGGTGTCAACAGCTAGGGTGCGAAGCGTGGCACTGACCGTCGGATTCGACCTGGACATGACCCTCATCGACGCCCGGCCCGGTGTGGCCGCCGCCATCGACCAGGTCGGCGCCGAGTTCGGCGTCGCCCTCTCCGGCTCCGACTTCGCCTCCCGGCTCGGGCCGCCCCTGCAGGACATGTTCCGCGACGCCGGCATGGACGAGGCGATCATCCCCGGGCTGATGGACCGCTACCGGGCGCTGTATCCCACCGTCGTCATCGCCACTACCGTCGCCCTGCCCGGCGCCGAGGCCGCCATGGCCGCCGTCCGTGCCCTGGACGGCCGGGTCCTCGTGATCACCGGCAAGTACGAGCCCAACGCCCGCCTGCACGTCGAGGCCCTCGGCTGGTCCGTCGACCACCTCCGCGGCGAGCTCTGGTCCGCCGGCAAGGGCGCCGTGCTGCGTGAACAGGGCGCCGCCGTCTACGTCGGCGACCACATCGGCGACGTCCAGGGCGCCCTTGCCGCCGACGCCGTCTCCGTCGCCGTCACCACCGGCCCCTGCTCCCGTGAGGACCTCGTCGACGCCGGCGCCGAGGTGGTGCTGACCAGCCTGGAGCAGTTCCCGTCGTGGCTGGCCGACAACGCCGGCCGCTTCGCCGAGCCCATCGCCGGCTGACTACGCCTCCGGCGTGCGGCGGCGGTTCTGCAGGAAGACGGCGACCAGGCCGAGGGCCAGGCCGAGCGGGGTGAGCACGACGCCGGCCAGGTTGAGCCACAGGGGCAGGTCGCGGGCGCCGCTGGCGTAGAGGGCGAAGACCACGGCCAGCGCCACCAGGCCGAGCGCGAAGACCACCATGGACAGCGGCATCAGCTTGGTGCCGGGCGCGGAGCTCGTCATGCCGTCAGCGTAACTCGACCAGGCCCCGGGGCCGCCGCCGATGCCCTACCCTTGAGGTTCGCGCCCAGGGCACGTGGTCCCCGGGCGCGTTCGTTGTGTGCAGGGAGAGGTGAGGACAGTGCCGACCGGCAGGGTCAAGTGGTACGACACGGAAAAGGGATTCGGCTTCGTCACCCAGGACGGTGGCGAAGACGTCTACGTTCGTGCGTCCGCGCTACCGCCGGGAGTCGAGGGCCTCAAGACCGGTCAGCGCATCGAGTTCGGCATGGCCGAGGGCCGTCGCGGCCCGCAGGCGCTGTCCGTCCGCCTGGTCGACGCCCCGCCGTCGGTGGCGGAGGCCCAGCGCCGTCCGGCCGATGAGCTGCACGGCATGGTCGAGGACATGATCAAGATCCTCGAGGCCAAGGTCCAGCCCGACCTGCGCCGCGGGCGCTATCCGGACCGCAAGACGTCGAAGCTGATCGCCGAGCTGGTCCGCGGCGTGGCCCGGGACCTCGACCCGTAAACCGAAGTCGGAGCAGACGAGCCGAGTGCTCGCGGTCGCCCGGCGGGAGGCCCGCGCTCAGGTGAGCAGCGGCCATCTCCTGCTGGGCGCGCTCCATCCCGAAGGCGGCCGCGTCGAGCTCGACGTCGACCTGGACGAGATGCGCGACCACGTCCGGGTGCTCACGGCCGGCCCGTCGGATCCGCACACCCGGCTCAGCGAACGGGTCAAACGCGTGCTCATCGAGCATCGGACCACTCGCGACGTGCTGCTCGCGCTGCTCGACGACCCCGGGTCCACGGCGGCGCGAGCACTGGTCCGCGCCGGCCAGGACCTGGCGGATTTGCGCGCCCGCGTGGCGGCGATGCCGGGCGGCAAGCGGAAGACGACCAAGGTCGCCCGCGAGCTGAAGTACCGCCAGCCGCCGGGGCGTCAGCCCGGCTGACCGGTCACCGACAGGACCCAGGTCGCGCCGATGACGAACTGGGGCTCGCCGGTGTTGGGGTCGAGCGTGAGCACGCCGGCGAAGCGCTGGACCTCGGCGGTCTCGAGCTGGGCGGCGCCGGGCAGTTCGAGGGTGTAGGCGAGGCGCTCGCCGTTGGCGAAGACGGCGCTGCGGCCCTGCTGCTCCTGGCCGTTGACCTTGTACTTGAACGCGACCTGCCAGGCGGCGTCGGCGATCTCGCTGGGCACGGAGATCTGCACCGGCTTGTTGGGCGGCACGGCCAGGGTGGCGCCGGCGGCGGCGTCGGCGGCGCACTTCTTGACCTGGAAGTCGCAGTACTCGGACGGCCCCGTGACGGCGGTGCTGTTGACCGAGAAGAAGGTCACCTGCGGCAGCGGCGGCGCCGAACACGCCGAGGCCAGCACACCCGCGCCGACCAACACCAGCGGGACAAGGCGTTTCGCGCTCACGTCCGACGAGCCTACGGATACGGGCCGGGCGACGCCGCTCCGGGGTTGAGCGCTTACGGAGGAGGGGCCGCCGCGCCAGGGGCGGGGCGGTGGTGGTTGGGCCGCGTGACCGGATCGGACTTCAGCGGGCGCCGGCGGCCGAGCCAGGGCAGCAGGGTGCTGTCCCGGTTGACCATGACGGTCTGGGCCAGCCCGGCGGCCAGGAACAGCCCGATGACGGCGAAGCCGATCCAGTACTGGGCGGGCAGCAGCACGCCGAGCGCCCCGCCGAAGACCCAGCCGAACTGGAGGATGGTCTCGGACCGTCCGAAGGCCGAGGCCCGGGACTGCTCGGGCAGGTCGTCCTGGATGGTGGCGTCGAGGCTGATCTTGGCCAGGGCGCTGCCGACGGAGCCGACCAGGGCCAGCACGACGACGGTGGGCACGCCGGGGATCAGGGCGGCGACGACCGTCATGCCGAGCCCGGCCCCGAGGCAGCTGATGATCACCTGGTCGGGGCGGCCGAACTGGAGACGGGCGCCGATGCCGTTGCCGAGGAAGTTGCCGAGTCCGGCGGCGGCGCCGATCATGCCGAGCAGCAGGATCTGCTCGACCGGGGCATGGTCGCGCTCGGTCTGGGCCTTGATCACGAAGGCGGCGAACAGGGTCAGGAAGCCGGTGAGCACGCGAATGGTGCCGTTGCCCCACAACGCCATCACGACCTGTCGGCCCAGCGGCTGCCGGGTCTTCTGCCGGGGCTGCGCCCGCAGCGACGTCGGCACCTCGCCCTCGGTGACCTCGACCCAGGCGGGAATCCGCAGGCACAGCACGGCATTGCCGACGCAGAGGACGGCGGTGAACCACAGCGCGCCGGGGGAGTTGAACAGCTGGGCGAAGCCGACGGCCACGGCGCCGAAGACACCGGCGGCGGCCAGGCCGAAGACGGTGAGCCGGGCGTTGGTCTTGACCAGGGTGATGTCCGGCGGCAGCACACGGGGCGTGACGGCCGCCTTGAGCACGTTGAACG
Source organism: Kutzneria sp. NPDC051319 (assembly GCF_040682195.1). NCBI lineage: Bacteria > Bacillati > Actinomycetota > Actinomycetes > Pseudonocardiales > Pseudonocardiaceae > Kutzneria > Kutzneria sp. NPDC051319. The sequence goes on from NZ_JBFBAM010000007.1 coordinate 188,139, forward strand.
ACTTGGACAGCACCATGGTGCCCAGCGCGGCCGGGTACAGGCCCCAGTCGTCGAAATGCAGCGCCATGACGACCGCGAGCAGCGCCTGCCCGAAGCAGGACACGGCCAGCGCGAGCCGTCGCCCGTGCTGGATGCGGTCCAGGGCGGGCCCGATGATCGGCGCGATCACGGCGAACGGCGCGACGGTGATCAGCAGGTACAGGGCGACCTTGCCCTGGCTCTCGCCGGTGGCGGCGGAGAAGAACAGGGTGTTGGCCAGGGCGACCGCCAGCGTGGCGTCGGTCGCGTAGTTCATCATCACGGCCCACGTCAGCGCCGCGAGCCCGGACTGGTCGGCGCCGTCGGCGTGCAGTGCCCGCCGGAACGCGTCGACGCCGCGCTGCCCCAGTTGCCGGCTGCGGAACCACGCGACCCGGGTCACGGTCAGCTTTTTCGGCGTGCGGGGCCCGCTCGACGGCTGCTCGGGCGGCACGAACCGGTGCTCCTGCTGAGGCGGAGGCGGCGGCGGGGCCTGCCGATAGGTGGGCGGGTCAGGCCGGTGCGTGGGCTCCTCGTACCGAGGCGGCGGCGGTGCCGTGCGGTAGGTCGGCGGCTCCTGGGCCTCCTCCTGCCACGGGTACCGCGGCATCGGCCGGGTCGGTGGCTTGGGCGTGCGCGACCACTCGGCGACCAGGTCCGGGTCGTTCTGCGCGGACTCCTGGCGCCGTCGGCTGGCCCCGCTCCACCCGCGACGGGGCCGGGCGGGGTCGGAGTGGTCGGCGGTCACCCCTCAATCCTGCCGCACTAGGAGCCGTCGCGTGTGAACCTCACCCGGTAAGCAAGGGGCCACCGCTTGCCCGTGACCAGGAATTCGCCGGGGGTGGGCGCCACCGAGATGCCGTTGAGCACGTCGTCAGCGGCGGTGTCGCCGGTCGGGCCGAGCGCGGAGAGGTCGGCGACGCCCTGCACGGCGCCGCTGGCCGGATCCACCCGAATGATCGTCTTCGTGGGGTAGACGTTGGCCCAGACCGAGCCGTCGACGCACTCCAGCTCGTTGAGCCGGCCCTCGTAAGCGACCTGCACGTGCCCGGTCACGGCGAAGGTCCTCGGGTCGCGGAAGGTCAGCAGCGAGGTGCCGTCGCTCATCACCAGGCGCCTGCCGTCGTAGCAGAGGCCCCAGCCCTCGTCCTGGTACGAGGCGGTGCCCAGCTGCTCCAGGGTGGTCCGATCGCGCAGCATCGCCACGTTCTGCTGCCAGGTCAGCTGCCAGATCCTGTCCCCCACCACGGCGATGCCCTCGCCGAAGTATTCGGCCGGCAGATCGACGCTGCGCTGCACCCGCCCGGTCTTCGGGTCGACCGCACGCAGTGTGGACGAGCCCTGCAGCCCGGTGCTCTCGTACAGCACGCCGCCGGCCAGCTCGTAACCTTCCGTGAAGGCCGAGGTGTCGTGCGGCATCGTGCCGAGCACCTCCACCCGCAGGTGCGGGGGCCCGGCGGGGCTGGCACAGCCCGTGAGCAACACCACGGCAAGTAACAGCACGGCTGCGCGCATCTCAAGAGCGTGACACGTGTGCGGCGAGGTTCCCCGCGTGCGGCACAATCGACGGGTGACCGCACCGACCACCAGTGAGCAGCACCCGAATCCGGTCCTCGCATCGGTAGTCGAGCTGGCCAGGGCCGCCGCCCAGCAGGAGGCCGGCGACGAGCCGATCGGCCCGCACACCGGCGTCCTCGCCGAGGACGAGGCGTCGGTCACACACCTGTTCGAGGCATCGCACCCCGGCTACGACGGCTGGCGGTGGGCGGTGACCATCGCGACCACCACCGGCAGCGACGACCCGGTGACGATCAGCGAGGTCGTGTTGCTGCCCGGCCCCGAGTCGCTCGTGGCGCCCGACTGGGTGCCGTGGGGCGAGCGGGTCCGCGCGGGCGACCTCGGCGTCGGCGACCTCATGCCGACCACTCCGGACGACGCCCGGCTGGCGCCCGGCTACCTGGAGTCCGAGGACCCCGCGGTGGAAGAGGTGGCCCTTGAGGTCGGCCTCGGCCGCGTGCGGGTGCTGTCTCGGTTCGGCCGCCTCGACTCGGCGCGCCGCTGGGAGGACAGCGACTTCGGCCCGCGCAGCGACATGGCCCGCAGCGCGCCCGCCCACTGCGGCACGTGCGGCTTCTACCAGCAGATCGCCGGCAGTCTCGGCGCCGCGTTCGGCGTGTGCACGAACGAGATCACGCCCGCCGACGGCCACGTCGTGCACGTGGAGTACGGCTGCGGCGCGCACTCCGAGGCCGAGGTGGACGCCGGTTCGCCGGTGCCCGTGGCCGAGCTCGTGTACGACGACGCGGAACTCGAAGTCGAGCAGTGAGCGTTTTCGGCGTCACTGACCTTCGCACTTCCGTCCTCCAGGCCTGGCGTGGCTCGCCGACCCGGTTCCGTGAGGACGCGAACGCCGAGGAGGACCTTCGCCTCGGCGGCTACCGCGACCGGCTGCTCGTCGAGCTGGCGCAGAACGCCGCGGACGCGGCCGGCTCCGGGGGCGTGCTCCGACTGTCCGTTGTGGACGGCGAGCTGCGTGCGGCCAACACCGGCGCGCCGCTGACCGAGGCCGGGGTGGCCGCGCTCGCGTCGTTACGGGCCTCGGCCAAGCGCGGCGCCTTCACCGTCGGCCAGTTCGGCGTCGGCTTCGCCGCTGTCCTGGCCGTTTCTGACGAGCCGCGCGTGGTGTCCACGACCGGCGGCGTGGCTTTTTCCGCCGCACGGACCCGAGAACTCGTCGGCGACCTGCCCGAGGTGGCCGAGCGCGACGGCGCGGTGCCGGTGCTGCGGCTGGCGTGGCCGCTCGCCGACGACGAGCCGCCGGTGCCGGAGGGCTTCGACACCGAGGTGCGGCTGCCGCTGCGTCCCGAGGTCGACGCCGCCGAGCTGCTGGCCGAATGCGCCGCGGAGACGCCGGATCTGTTGATCGCGCTGCCCGGGCTGAGCCGCGTCGAGGTCGGCGAGCAGGCGTGGTGGCGCGAGGACAACGAGGACGGCACTGTCGTCCTGCACGGTCCGACCGGACGCGTCCGGTGGCTGCTGCGGCGTTCCTCCGGCGAGCTCGATGCCGCCGTGGTCGAGGGGCTGGGCGTCGAGGCGCGGCAGCGGCCGGAGTGGGCCGTGTGCTGGGCGGTGCCGATCGACGACGAAGGCGTGCCCCGTCCGTTGGACGAGGACGTGCTGCACGCGCCGACGCCGACCGACGAGCGGCTTTCCTTGCCGGCACGGCTGTTGGCGACGATCCCGGTCGAGGCGTCGCGTCGGCGGCTGATGCCGGGTGCCGCGGCCGACGCGGTGCTGGCCGCCGCGGCGCGGGCGTATTCCGAGCTGGTGCTGGCCGTGAAGCCGGAGCATCGCACGCTGCTGGTGCCGCTGCCGGACTTCCCCAAGTCCGAAGTGGATGGTCAACTCCGTGCGCTGGTGACCTCCGAGTTGCGCACCTCTGTGTGGCTTCCGTTGCAGGAGGGTGGTTTCGGCACCCCGGCCCGTTCGCGTGTGCTGGACGTGCTCGCCCCGGACCTGGCGGACATGCTCGCCGACATCGTGGACGGCCTGGCGAAGGCCGAGCTGTCCGGCACCGAGCACGCCCGACAGCTTGCCGCGCTTGAGGTTCCGCGACTTCGGCTGGCCGAGGTGTCGGCGATCATCTCCGGTCAGGACCGTGAGCCCGCGTGGTGGGCCCGGCTGTACGCGGCGCTCGACCCCGTGGCGGAGCAGGACTCCACCGCCCGCGAGGAACTCGGCAACCTGCCCGTGCCGCTGATCGACGGTCGGACCGTCACCGGTCCCCGTGACGTGCTGCTGCCGGACTTCGACTCGGAGACGTTGGCCGAGTTGTCCACAATGGACGTCACCGGGCTGCGGGTCGCGCATCCCGAGGCCGTGCACCGGTTGCTGGAGCGACTCGGCGCGCGGTCGGCCGGCCCGGCCGATCTGTTGGACGCCATGCAGGCCGCGGTCGAGCGGAGCATGGACGACGCCGAGTCCGGTGGGGACACCACCTCGCTGGTGGACTTCGTGCTGTGGCTGACCGAATCGACCGGCGCCCGTCGTGGCGAGCGGCCGTGGCTGGCCACGCTGGCGTTGCCCGACTCCGACGGCGAGTTCCGGCACGCCGACGAGCTGATCCTGCCGTCCAGCCCGCTACGTGAGGTGCTGGCCGACGACGTGATCGGCAAGGACTCCCCGCTGGGCGTGCTGGCCGACGACCTCGCGTCGCGGTGGACGCCCGACGTGCTGGCCGCGGTCGGCGTGATCGACTCGTTCGTGGTGGTCTTCGACGACTCGCCCGGCGGCCCCGATCACGAGCTGGCCGACGAAGAGGCGTGGTGGGCCGCCGTCGACGGCGACCTCAACCCGCCCTCGACCTTCGCCGGCGTGCGGGATCTCGATCTCGTCGCCGACGACAAGTGGCCCGACGCACTGCGCCTGTTGGCCGCGGAACCCGAGACGTGGCAAGCGATCCTGCTGCCCGGCGGCTACACCTCGTGGTGGCTGGCCCGCAACGCCCGCCTCGCCGGCTCCTCGCCTCGTTCGTGGCGTCTGCCCGACGCCGACGCCCTGGCCGGCGTCTACGACCCCATCCCCGATGTCGGCGTTCGCACGGACCTGTTGGCCGCCATCGGTGTTCGCGCCTCCTTGGTCGTCACCGACGCCGCCGACGTCACGGATGTCTTGCAGCGCTTGGGAGATCCCTCCCGGGATGTGCCCTCCGGCGTCGCCATGCGGGCCCACGGCGTGTTGGCCGAGGCCGTCCGCTCCGGCGCCGTCGACGCCGGTGACGTCGAACTCGACGAGCGGGTCCGGGCCCTGTCCGGCGCCTCCGTCTCCGGCGAGCACACCGTCGTGCTCGATTCCCCTTGGCTGCTCGCCGCTTTCACCCCCGACCAGGTCGTCGCCGCCGATCCCGACGACGCCGAGCCCCTCGCCGAGCTCCTCGACCTCCCCTTGGCCGCCGACGAGGTTGACGCCGACGCCCTTATCGGCAACGGCCAGCCCGTCAGCTGGTCCGACCTCGGCGCCGTCGTCGCCGCCAGCGAGCTCCTCGACCGCCCCGTCCCGGAGGGCCTCGTGGTCGTCTACGACGAGCTCGCCGTCCGCCGCGGCGACACCCGCTACCCCGTCGCCTGGTGGGTCACCGAGGACGGCGTCGTCCACGCCGAGGACACCCCGGCCGGCCTCTCCCGCGCGCTGGCCTGGGCCGTCGACCGCTGGCACGACCGCCACCTCCTCGCCGCCCTCCTCGACGACCCCACCGCCGCGACCTACCTGTCATGACCGACCGCGCCGAGATCCGTTATCTCCACACCCCGGACATCGACGTCGACACCTACGCCCCCGAAGACCCGGCGAACTTCATGTTCCTCGTCCAGCTGCTCGCCGGGCCGAACGACGGTCCCGGCGAGGAGTCGTTCGACTTCGAGGTCTGCACCCCGGCCTGGCTCGCCGACCGGGTGCGTGAGAGCGGGCCCCTGAACGGGCGCCACCTGGTGATCGTCGACCGCTTCCACTGGCCGACCATTCGTGCCTGCTTCGAGCGCCTGGTCAACCAGTGCACCGGCGCCACCTGGAGCGAGGTCACCGAGAAGCTCAGCCGGTACGGCCACCACGAGTTCGAGGACTACCAGGGCTAGCAGCGCGGCGAACGGGCATGATCGGTGTCATGCCGAGACCTCCTTTCGCGGCCGACCCTGGGGCCCGGCCGACCGTACCGGCGGCGTGCTCGACGCCGTGCTCGACGAGCTGCGAGTCCAGGTTCCCGACGTCGTGGTCGAGCGGCACGACCCGTTCAACAAGACGGAGGACGACACCCTGCACTTCGTCGGCGATTCGAGCGCCTACGAGCTGGTGTTGGTCGGCACACCTCCGGACGGCGGCGGTCCGCTCACCATCGACGAGGTCGACGCCGACGCCCTCATCGGCAACGGCCAGCCCGTCAGCTGGTCCGACCTCGGCGCCGTCGTCGCCGCCAGCGAGCTCCTCGACCGCCCCGTCCCGGAGGGCCTCGTGGTCGTCTACGACGAGCTCTCCGTCCGCCGCGGCGACACCCGCTACCCCGTCGCCTGGTGGGTCACCGATGAGCCAGTTGAGCAAGCGACCGACGGAGCGCTGATACGTCGCCGTCGAGGGACGGCGCCTGTCATGTCACGTAGCCCTCGGGGCCGCCCGCGTAGTTGAAGGCCTTGTCGGCCAAGGACAGTTCCTGGTCGAGGGCGAACCGTGTCACCAGGTCGGGGTTGGCGATGAAGTGGCGGGCGAAGGAGACGGCGTCGGCGAGGTCGGAGTCGATGGCGTCGGAGGCGGTGGCGGCGGAGAAGCCGTTGTTGGCGATGAAGAAGCCGGGGAAGAGCTTGCGGTAGCGGGAAAAGGCGTCGGGGGAGAACAAAGCGGGGCCGCGCAGGTGTAGGTAGGCAAGGGAAGTGAGCTGCGGGACGAGGTCGTCGTAGACGGAGAGGGTGGCCCCGGAAGGGAAGTAGGCGGGGCACGGGGGAGTGCTGTCGGTGGGGAGCCAGTAAGGCGAGAGGCGGACGCCGACGCGGGGGCACACCGAGTGGACGGCGTCGAGGATGTGGAGCAACAGCAGGGAAGGGGAGCGGTAGGCGTCGGTGCGGCGGTTGAGGCGGGGGTTGAGGAACTGGGCGACGAGGTAGGTGCCGTTGGCGGCGATCTCGACGCCGTCGAAGCCGGCGCGGACGGCATTCGCAGCGGCGCAACGGTAGTCGGTGATGGTGGAAGCGATCTCGGTCGAGGACAGGGGGCGCAGGCCGGCGTGCCAGAGCTGGACCATGATCCGGCCGCCGAGGGAGTGCACGAGGTCGGTGACGCGACGCCAGCCGGCGACCTGCGCGTCGGAGAAAAGACCGGGCACGCCTACGAAAGGGACGGGCTGAGGGCTGATCAGGGTGCCCTCGGCGATGATCAGCCCGGCGGAGGCGCGGCGGGCGTAGTGCAAGGCGTGCAAGGGGGACGGCACGGAGCCGCGGCAGCGGGTGGTGGGGGCCATCACCACGCGGTTGGGCAGCGTCAGATCACCCAAGGTCACGGGGCGCAGCAAGGCGCTACCCTGGCTCATCAAGGACTCCCTGGAGCGTCGGTCGGTCGGTGGCACGACACAGACGGATCGCGACGGGGAAAGGTGACCGATGGACGCTGAACGGTTCGAGGCGCACCGGCCGCTGCTGCGGGCGGTGGCCGGCCGGGTGCTGGGCTCGACGGCGGAGGCGGACGACGCCGTGCAGGAGACCTGGCTGCGGTTCACCAAGGCCGACGGCATCGACAACCTGGAGAGCTGGCTGCGCACGGTGGTGTCCAGGATCAGCCTGGACATGCTGCGCAGCCGCAGGGCCAAGCGCGAGGAGCCGATCGACTGGCACCCGCCGGCCGAGGTGGAGGGCCCGGAGCGGGAAGCGCTGCTGGTCGACGAGGTCGGCCGGGCGATGCTGGTGGTGCTGGACCGGCTGAGCCCGGCGGAACGGGTGGCGTTCGTCCTGCACGACTTGTTCGCGGTGCCGTTCGAGGAGATCGCGGCCGTTGTCGACCGGACGACGGCGACGACGAAGAAGCTGGCCAGCCGGGCCCGCCACCGGGTCCGAGGCGTCGAGCCGATGGCACCGGCCGACAAGGCCGTCGTGGAGGCGTTCCTCAAGGCGTCACGGGAGGGCGACCTGGAGGCGCTGCTCGAAGTCCTGGCGCCGGACGTGGTCCGAACGGCCGACGCGAAGGCCCTGCCGACGGGGCGGGCGACGGTGGTCCGGGGCCGGGAGAACGTGGCGCGGGAGATGCTCGTGCTGGGCAAGCGGGCGGCCTACGCGGAGCCTGCCCTGGTGGGCGGCAGGACGGGCGCGGTCGTCGCGCCGAACGGACACTTGCGGCTGATTCTGGCCATCACGGTCAGCGGCGGGAAGGTCACGGCCTACGACGTGATCGCGGACCCGGAAAGGCTCGACGACATCGACGTCAGGCCGGTCTAGAGCAGGCCCTCCTGGGCGGTGCGGGAGCCGCGGCGGGCGGCGGAGCGCTGCCAGCGGAAGACGCCGTATCCGACAAAGCCCAGGCCGAAGCCGGCCAGGCAGGACCAGGTCCACAGCGCGGGGGCGCCGACGAGCAGCATGATGACAAAGGCGACGAGGAACACGACGGTGCCGACGACGACGACCGGCACGGGGTCGGTCAGCGACCGCGGCAGGGGCGGTGGGGTGGGAGCGGCAACCAACTCGTTACCGGGCTCCTCTTTGGACTTGTCGGCCACGTCAGGCAGGCTACCGCGCCATGAGGGCGAACGGGCTTGACCAGTTCTTCAAGATCAGCGAACGTGGCTCGTCGATCGGGCGGGAGCTCCGCGGCGGCCTGGTGACCTTTGTCGCGATGGCCTACATCGTGGTGCTCAACCCGCTGATCATCGGCAGCTTCTCGGCGAGCGACCCGGGCGCGCACAAGGACGTGCTGGGCGGCATCCTGCCGGTCCCGCAGGTGGCGGCGGTCACGGCGCTGGTCGCGGGCGTGATGACGATCCTGATGGGCCTGCTGGCCAACTACCCGTTCGCCCTGGCCACCGGACTGGGCCTGAACAGCCTGGTGGCGGTGACGATCGCCCCGCAGGTGACCTGGCCGGAGGCGATGGGCCTGGTCCTGGTCGAGGGCCTGATCATCGTGCTGCTGGTCTTCACCGGCTTCCGCACGGCGGTGTTCAACGCGGTGCCGGCGGCGCTGAAGTCGGCGATCGCGGTGGGCATCGGCATGTTCATCGCACTGATCGGCCTGGTCGACGCCGGCTTCGTGCGGCGGCTGCCGGACGCGGACCACACGACGGTGCCGGTGGGCCTGGGCATCAACGGCTCGATCGCGTCCTGGCCGACGTTCGTGTTCGTGATCGGCCTGGTGCTGACCGGCATCCTGGTGGCCCGCAAGGTCAAGGGCGCGATCCTGATCGGCGTGCTGGGCACGACCATCCTGGCCATCGTCGTCGAGGCGATCTTCCACGCCGGCCCGTCCAACGGCACCAACCCGCTGGGCTGGGACCTGGGCTACCCGGCGCTGCCGCAGCAGATCCTCGGCCTGCCGGACCTCTCGCTGGTCGGCCACGTCTCGTTCGGCGCCTGGACCCGGCTGCCGGCGATCACGGTCCTGTTGCTGGTGTTCACGCTGGTGCTGGCCGATTTCTTCGACGCCATGGGCACGATGACCGGCCTGGGCAAGGAGGCCAACCTGCTGCGTGACGACGGCCAGCTGCCGCAGGTCGGCCGCGCGTTGTTCGTGGAGGGTCTGGCCGGCGCGGCCGGCGGCCTGGGCTCGGCCAGCTCGAACACGGTCTTCGTGGAGTCGGCGTCGGGCATCGCGGAAGGCGCCCGCACGGGCCTGGCCAACATCGTCACCGGCCTGCTGTTCCTGGCCGCGATGTTCCTGACGCCGCTGTACCAGGTGGTGCCGGTGGAGGCGGCCGCGCCGGCCCTGGTGATCGTCGGCGCGATGATGATCAGGCAGGCCAGCGGCATCGACTTCACCGACTTCCGGATCGCCCTGCCGGCCTTCCTGACCATCGTGGTGATGCCGTTCACGTACTCGATCGCCAACGGCATCGGGGCCGGCTTCATCAGCTACGTGCTGCTGGCGGTGGCCACCGGCGGGGCCCGCAAGGTGCATCCGCTGATGTGGGTGGTGGCTGTGGCGTTCGTCGCGTACTTCGCGGTGGGGCCCATCGAGTCGGCCCTGGCCGGTAGTTAGTGAGGTATGCTAACTACATGGCGGAACCCGAGCCGAACGAGCCGTCGCTGGCCAGCCGCCTGCGGCTGGCCGTGGTGCGGCTCAACCGTCGGCTGCGGGCCCAGCGCACCAATTCGTCGGTCACGCTGACCCAGGTCTCGGCCCTGTCCGCGCTGCGCAAGTGCGGGCCGCTGACCCCGGGCGAGCTGGCCGCGAAGGAGGGTGTCCAGCCCCCGTCGATGACGCGGGTGATCGCGGCGTTGGAGGACTACGGCTTCGTGTCCCGGCGCCCACACCCGACCGACGGCCGGCAGGCCATCGTCGAGCTGACCGAACAGGGCACCGCCTATCTGCGGGCCGAGGTGTCGGCCAGGGAAGCCTGGCTGGACTCGCGGCTCGCGGAATTGGACGACGACGATCGGGAGCTGCTCGCCAGGGCGGCCGAGATCATCGACCGGATGGCGGGCCAGTAAAGGGGGCGGCGGACGAAGTGCCGGCATACGCGGGGAGCACCGGAACAGGGCAGAAGCACACCTCGGAAACCCCGCGCACAACCGGAATGTTCGGTTCGCTGCGTGAACGCAACTACCGGCTGTTCGCCAGCGGGCAGATCGTCTCGCTGATCGGCACCTGGATGCAGCGCGTCGCCCAGGACTGGCTGGTCCTGGAGCTGTCCGGCAAGGACCCGATCGCGCTGGGCATCGCCGCCGCCCTCCAGTTCCTACCGACGCTGTTCCTGTCGCTGTGGGCCGGCGTGCTGGCCGACCGGCTGGACAAGCGCAAGCTGCTGATGCTGTTGCAGGGCTCGATGGGCGTCTGCGCCCTCGGCCTCGGCCTGCTCGACGTCACGGGCGTGGCGCAGCTGTGGCAGGTCTACATCTTCTGCTTCGTGCTCGGCTGCTTCTCCGCCGTGGAGACGCCGGTCCGGCAGTCGTTCGTGATCGAGATGGTCGGCAAGTCCCAGGTCACCAACGCCGTGGCGCTGAACTCGATGACCTTCAACCTGGCCCGCATCGTCGGGCCGGCCATCGCCGGCGTGCTGATCACGCTGATCGGCACCGGCTGGGTGTTCCTCGGCAACTTCGCCAGCTTCATCGGCGTGCTGACCGGACTGGCCCTGATGGACACGTCCCGGCTGCACCGCGGCACCCCCGCGCCGCGTGAGCGGGGCCAGCTCCTCGAAGGCCTTCGCTACGTGCGCGGACGCCCCGATCTCGTGATGCTGATGACCCTGGTGTTCCTGGTCAGCACCTTCGGCATGACCTTCTTCACCACGCTCGCGGTCGCCGCCGCCAACGTCTTCCACCAGGACGCCGACGGCTACGGCCTGCTGTCCACGATGCTCGCCGTCGGCACGCTGTCCGGCGCCACCATGGCCGCTCGCCGGAGCACCCGCGGCCGTCCCCGGCTGCGCATGTTGTTCATCGGCGGCCTGGTGTTCGGGGCGCTGGAGGTCGTGCTCGGGGTGATGCCGACCTACCTGGCCTTCGGGCTGATGCTCATCCCCATCGGCATGGCGCTGATGACCTTCACGACCACCGCCAACAGCACCGTGCAGCTGTCCGTGTCGCCGCAGATGCGTGGCCGCGTGATGGGCCTGTACATGCTGGTCTTCCTGGGCGGCAACCCCATCGGCGGACCGCTGACCGGCTGGCTGGCCGACGCCTTCGGCGGCCGGGCCCCGTTCGTCGCCGGCGGCATCGTGTCGGTGCTGGCGACGCTGGCCTGCGGGCTGATCCTCATGCGCCGCGGCGGCATCAGCCTCCGCTCCCTGCTCCGCCGCCGCACCGTCCCCGAGGTCCCCTGATGCAGGGAAGGACGCCTTACCCGCGTTGAACGAGGGTAAGGCGTCCTTCCCTGCATCAAGATGGGGTCTGTGATCTCGGGGTCGGTGGGATGGCTGCCGCTGGTGGTCGTGTGTGTGGTGTTCACGGCGGCAGCGGCGGTGGTGGTGTGGGCGGGGCGGCTGATGCCGCCGTGGCCGGTGGTGCTCGCCGCTGGACGGGCGGTGCTGCAGCTGGCAGCCGTCTCCGCGGTGATCACGGCGGTGCTGGCCTCTCTGGGGCTGACCGGGGCGTTTCTGCTGCTCATGGCGGTGGTGGCGACGGCGACGTCGGCGGCGCGGACGGGCGTGGGGCGGCGGGGCGCCTGGGTGGGGCTGGCGATCGTGGCGGGGGTGATCCCGGCGCTGGCGTTGCTGGTGGGCTCGGGTCTGCTGCCGGTGACGGGCATCGCCCTGGTGCCGATGGGCGGCATCCTGATCGGCGGCGGCATGACGGCCACGACCCTGTCGGTGCGCCGGGTTCTGGACACCCTCAAGCAGCGGCACGGGGAGTACGAGGCGGCGCTGGCCTTGGGGTTCACCGAGCCGGTGGCGATCCGGGAGCTGGTGCGCAAGCCGGCGGCCGATGCCCTGCTGCCGGCGTTGGACCAGACCCGCACGGTCGGCCTGGTCACCCTTCCGGGGGCTTTTGTCGGCATGTTGCTCGGGGGCTCGCCAGTATGGCTGGCGGGGGCGTTGCAGCTGGTCGTGCTGCTGGGCCTGCTGGCGGTGGAGTCGCTGGCGATCGTGATCGTCGTCGAGCTCGTGGCCCTCGGGAAGGTCAGACGGGTTGCGCCGTAGACAAGGTAAGGCTAACCTAAGTTCAACCGCTTCGTGGTGGGAGCGGCAGTCAGTTCGGGAACAGAGAAGGCCCCGGGTCCGGCAGACCCGGGGCCTTCTCGCACGTCAGGCCAGGGCCCGTGCCAGGAACGTGGCGGCCAGATCGATCGCGGCGTCGGCGGCGTGAGTGCCACGCAGCGCGTTGAGCATCACGAAGTCGTGGATGATGCCGCCGAAGCGGACGGCGGTCACGGGCACGCCGGCCTCACGCAGCTTGGCCGCGTAGGCCTCACCCTCGTCCCGCAACACGTCGGCCTCGCCGGTGATCACCAGGGCGGGCGGCAGGTCGCGGAGCTGATCAACGGTGGCCCGCAGCGGCGAAGCGGTGATCTCGGCCCGCTGGGCCTCGTCGGTCGTGTACTGGTCCCAGAACCACTGCATGGCGTCGCGGCGCAGGAAGTAGCCCTCGGCGAACTGGCGGTACGACTCGGTGTCGAAGGCGGCATCGGTGACCGGGTAGAACAGCACCTGCTGCCTGAACGAGAACTCGCCGGTCTGCTTGGCCATCAGCGTCAGCGCGGCGGTCATGTTGCCGCCGACCGAGTCGCCGGCCACGGCCACGCGGGCGGCGTCCAGGTTGTGCTCGGCGCCGTGCTCGAAGACCCACTTGGCCACGGCGTAGTTCTGGTTGATGGCCACGGGATAGCGGGCCTCGGGCGACAGGCTGTATTCCGGGAACACCACGGCCGCGCCCGTCTTCACGGTCAGTTCGCGCACCAGCCGGTCGTGGGTGTGGGCGTTGCCGAACACCCAGCCGGCGCCGTGGATGTAGATCACCACCGGCAGCGGGCCGGTCGCGCCGACGGGCCGGGTGATCCGCACCGGCACGCCGTCGACGGTCAGCTCCTCGGCGTCGACCTCGGGTTTGTCGATCGGACCGGCCTGCACCTCGTCGACGGTCCGGCGGCCCTCGACCGGGCCGAGGTCGGCCAGGTACGGCGGGTTGGCGGTGGCCTCGGCGAACTCCTTGGCGGCCGGCTCCAGAACGACGCTCATGGCTTCCTCCTGCTGCTTGGTCCCTGACCTGACGCCGCGAACAGTAGCGTCCACTTAGATCGTGCACAACTTAAGTTGACAAGTTATGATTGTGGCATGGACGACACGGACAACCCCTTGCTGCTGAAGGATCAGCTGTGTTTCTCGCTGTACGCCGCCAGCAGATCGGTCACCGCCCTGTATCGGCCGATGCTGGACGAGCTGGGGCTGACCTATCCGCAGTACCTGGTGTTGCTCGTGTTGTGGGAGCACGGCACCAGCCCGGTCAAGGACCTCGGCAACGCGTTGCAGCTGGACTACGGCACGCTGTCGCCGCTGCTCAAGCGGCTGGAGGCCAATGGGCTGGTGCGCCGGACCCGGCGGGCCGACGACGAACGCTCGGTGGCCGTCGCGCTGACCGACGAGGGTGCGGCGCTGCGCGACCGGGCGCTGTCCGTGCCGCCGGTCATCGGCACCGCGATGGGGCTGAAGGAAGAGGAGTTCGGCGTCCTGCGCGACCTGCTCACGCGGCTCACGTCGTCGGTGCAGGCCTACACGGCCTGAAGACGGGCCGAGGCCCCGCCGGGAACGGCGGGGCCTCGGTGGCTACCAGACCGGCCAGGTGTGCACGGGTTCGCCGGCGTGCATCAGGTCGATGTACCGACGCAGCATCCCGACCAGCGCCGCCTCGCGGTCGGCGCCGCGCTGCTCCAGCTGCGCGACGGTCTCCCGCTGCCACGACGAGCCGGTGCGCCGAGCCACGCAGCGCTGCTCGATGATGCCGAGATACCGCTCGCGGGCCGCGTCGGAGACGCCCAGGTCGCGCAGGCCCTCATGGGCCATCGGCAGCAGCCGTCGCAACACGAGCTCGTCCGGCGGCACCCAGCCGATGCCCGGCCAGTAAAGCTGGGCGCCCATGCCGTGCCGCGCGCCCGAGTACAGGTTCTCCTCGGCCGCCTGGAACGACATCTGCGTCCACAACGGACGTTCCTGGGTGGCCAGTGCCCGCTGCGCGCCGTAGAAGAACGCGGCGTTGGCCAGAATGTCCACAATGGTCGGTCCGGCCGGCAGCACCCGGTTCTCCACCCGCAGGTGCGGCACGCCGTCGACCAGGTCGTACACCGGACGGTTCCACCGCCACACCGTTCCGTTGTGCAGCCGCAGTTCCGACAGCTGCGGCGCGCGGCCGGCGGCCAGCTCGGCGAGCGGGTCCTCGTCGTCGATCACCGGCAGCAGGCCCTGGAAGTAGCGCACGTTCTCCTCGAACAGGTCGAAGATCGAGGTGATCCAGCGCTCGCCGAACCAGACCCGCGGCCGCACGCCCTGGTTCTGCAGCTCCTGCGGCCGGGTGTCGGTGGCCTGCTGGAACAGCGGAATCCGGGTCTCGTGCCACAACGCCTTGCCCAGCAGGAAAGGCGAGTTGGCGGCCAGTGCCACCTGCACGCCGGCCAGGCACTGCGCCGCGTTCCAGTGCGCGGCGAAGTCGTCCGGCTGCACCTGCAGATGCAGCTGCACGGACGTGCAGGCCGCCTCCGGCAGAATGGACTCCGCGTAGCTGCGCAGTCGCTCCGGCTCGCCGCCCGGCATCGGCGAACCCTCCATGTGCAGCACCATTTCCTCGCCGCGCGCGGCGAAGATCTCGTCGTTGAGCACCGTGTAGCGTCGATTGCTGGTCAGCCAGCGTGGATCGAAGTGCTCGCGCCGCAGTGTCGGCAGCACCCCGATCAGCACGATCGCCGCGCCCGCGTCCTTCGCCTTGGTGTCGGCGTTGTCGAACGTCCGACGCAGCTCCTGTTCCAGGTCGACGGCCTCGTTGCCGGCCAGGGGCCGGGGCGGCACGTTGATCTCCAGGTTGTGCTGGCTGAGTTCGGTGGTGAAGGAGGGATCGTCGATCTTCTCCAGCACCACGGAGTTCGTCATCGCCGGTCGCAGCTTCTCGTCGACCAGGTTCAGCTCGATCTCCAACCCCATCTGTTGCTGGGGGAACGAGAACACGTCATCCGTGAGCATCCTGGCCAACGCGTCCAGACAGCGCTGCACCTTCTCGCGGTAACGCTGGCGGTCCTCCCGGCTGAATGTTCGGTCGGACACGTCCTTGCCCATGCCGCCTCCCACTTCGGTCTGCCCGGGTTCCCCGAGCGCCTGAAGCGAATGCCCACGGTGACACAACGGGTTTGACCCTGCCCATCGGCCAAATCGGTGCTCTCTGTCACATTGGCATAACTTCCGGTGAGAATGCGCTGGTAGGAGGCCTGGGATTACCACACCTGGCGAACGGGAAACATGGTATGGGCGAACAGTGAGAGACTGCGTGGCGTGCCGCAGGTGATCGAGATCGACGACCCCTCGGACGCCAGGCTGGACGACTTCCGCGACCTGTCCACCGCCGACCGGCGGCCGGACCGGCCCGGCGGGCGCGGCCTGGTGATCGCCGAGGGCGTCATCGTCGTGCGCAGGCTGCTGGATTCCCCGTACCCGCTGCGTGGCCTACTCGGCATCCGCCGCCGGATCGAGGAGCTCGTCCCCGATCTGGGTGATTTCGACGGCCCTGCCTACGCCGTGTCGGCCGACCTGATGGCCCAGATTGTCGGTTTTCACCTGAACCGGGGTGTCCTGGCGGCCGCGGATCGCGCCCCGCAGCCGGATCCCGCCGAAATGGTTGAAGGCGCACGGATGTTGGCGGTGCTGGAAGGCGTCGGCGACCACGAGAACCTCGGCGCGCTGTTCCGCAACGCCGCCGCGCTGAGCGTGGACGGGGTGCTGCTGGGCGCGGGCTGCTCGGATCCGCTGTACCGACGCAGCGTGCGGGTGTCGATGGGGCACGTGCTGCGGGTGCCGTTCGCGGACCTGCGCCCGTGGCCGTCGGGGCTGGATCTGTTGCGCGCCAACGGCTTCACCGTAGCCGCGTTGACGCCGCGAGCCGACGCCGTCGACCTGCGCGACTGCAAGCTTGCGGGGGAGAAGGTCGCGCTGCTGCTGGGGTCCGAGGGGCCCGGGCTGACCGATGAGGCCATCGACGCGGCCGACGTCGCGGTCCGGATCCCTATGGCCTCGGGTGTGGATTCGCTGAATGTCGCCACCGCGGCCGCCGTGGCGTTTCACGCGTTGGGGGTGTCGTGAGTACCGTCGACCAGGCAGGCGCCGACGGGTCGGAGGAGACGATCGTGCAGCTTCACGCGCGAGCGGGCAAAGCCGTGCTCGTCGGCCACGACGGCACCCAGCTGCGTGAGGTCGACCCCCGGTCGCTGGCGCTGCCGTCCGACCTGACCGCCGCGCTGCACGAGTGGGCCGAGGTCGCGCGGGCGCTCGTGCCCAACGACCACCAGCCGGTCGGCGGGACAGCCGGTGACCTGGTCACCCGACGGGGCCGGCAGCTGGCCGGGCGGCTGGCCACCGAGCTGGGGCTGCCCATCGACTACGCGGACCCGGTGTCCGGGCGCATGGTCGAGGTGGAGCCGGCCGTGCTGGCCGCGCCGCCGGTCGAGGAGCCCGACGAGGGGGTCGTCGAGGACTTCCCACGCCGGGAGCCGACGCCCTGGGCCACCGGCCTCACGGTCACCGTCATCGTCGCCGCCATGATCACCATCGCCGTGACGACCCTGTCCTTCGCGCTGGCCCAGGCCAGCCTGTGGCTGGCGGTGATCGCCAACGTGGTGATCATCGGCGGCCTGTCCCCGTCCGTCTGGCTGGCCCGCGACGTCCCCATCTGGCGCTGGGTAGCCCTCGGCGTCACCTGCGGCCTCGGCCTGGCCTGGCTGGTACTCCTCCTCAGCCTCCTAGGCCCTGCTACGTAAACCCCCGCGAGTCACGCTCTCGGGCACCGCGAGTCACGTTCTCGGGACGTTTCCACCGTGGTGCGTTGGGTGGGTGTGTCCCGAGAACGTGACTCTCAAGCCCGAGAACGTGACTCGCGTTCTGTCAGGCCAGGGATTCCATCCAGGCTTCGTGGAGGCGGGCGAAGCGGCCGGACTGGCCGATGAGGTCGGCGGGGGAGCCGTCCTCGACTATGCGGCCGTTGTCGACCACCAGGACCCGGTCGGCGATCAGGACCGTCGACAGGCGGTGGGCGATGATCAGGGCCGTGCGGTCGGCCAGCACCGTCTCCAGCGCCGCCTGCACCGCCCGCTCGGTCGGCACGTCCAGGCTGGACGTCGCCTCGTCGAGCACCAGCACCGACGGGTCGGCCAGCAGCGCACGGGCGAACGCCACCAGCTGACGCTGGCCCGCCGACAGCCGGCCGCCGCGCTTGCGGACGTCGGTGTCGTAGCCCTCCGGCAGGGCGCTGATGAACTCGTGCGCCCCGACCGAGGCCGCCGCCCGCTCCACGTCCTCCCGTGTCGCGTCCGGACGACCCATGACGATGTTGTCGGCCACCGACCCGGCGAACAGGAAGTTCTCCTGCGTCACCATGGTCACCGCGGACCGGAGGTCGACGTCGGCCACCTCGCGCAGGTTCACGCCGTCCAGCGACACCGAGCCCTTCGACGGGTCGTAGAACCGGGCCACCAGCTTGGCCAGCGTCGACTTGCCGGCGCCGGTCGCGCCGACCACCGCGATGGTCTGCCCGGCCGGCACGTGCAGGTCGAACTCCGGCAGCACCACCGGGGTGTCCGGCCCGTAGTGGAACTCCACGGCCTCGAACCGCAGCTCGCCGCGCCGTCCCTCATGGGGCAGCGCCGTCGGCTCTGTCGGCTCGGCCACCGCCGGCTCCTCCTCCAGCACGCCGGAGATCTTCTCCAGCGCGGCCACCGCAGCCGAGTAGGAGTTGGCGAACATGGCCAGGTCGTCCAGCGGGTCGTAGAGCCGGCGCAGGTACAGCGTGAACGCCGCCAGCACACCCAGCTGCAGGGTGCCGTCGACGACCCGCAGCGCGCCCCAGGCCAGCACCACGGCCACGGTCACGTTGCCGACCAGCCGCACGGTGGCGGTGAACCGCGACATCACCTTGAACGCCTGGTTGTTGGCGTCCCGGTACTCGACGTTGACCGCGTGCAGGATCTGCTCGTTGCGGTCGTGCCGCCGGTAGGCCTGCACCGCGCGGATCCCGTTCATGGTCTCCACGAACTGCACGATCACCTTGGCCACGGCTGTGGTCGTGGCCCGGTACGCCTTGTGCGAACTGCGCCGGAACCAGCGCGTCACCAGATACACCGGGACGAAGCCCAGCAGCACCACCAGGGCCAACCGCAGGTCGAGGACCAGCAGCGTGACGGCGATGCCGACCACGGTGAAGATCGAGCTGAGCAGCCCGTCGAGGCCCATGTCGAGCAGGTCGTCGATGGACTCCACATCGGACGAGAGCCGCGAGATGATCTTGCCCGAGGTGTAGGACTCGTGGAACGACAGGGAAAGCCGCTGCACGTGCCGGAACACCCGGCGCCGCAGGTCGAGCAGCAGGTCCTGGCCAACCCGGCCGGACAGCCGCACGAACGAGAACTTGGCGCCGGCGCTGGCCAGGCCGCACAGGGCATAGCCCAGCACGCACCAGACCAACGTCGCCGGATGGCCGGCGACCACGCCGGTCACGCCGTTGTCGATGGCCGCCGCGACCAGCAGCGGGCCGGCCAGCTGCGCGCCGTTCTCCAGCAGCACGAACACCAGCGCCAGCGCCACGGCCCACTTGTGCGGCCGCAGCAGCGACACCAGCAGCCGTCGCGACCGGGCCTGCAGCCGGGCCGTGACGACCTTGTCGACGTTCTCGATGTCCTCCGCGGCGACGCCGCGCCAGTCGGTGTCGGTCGGAGTCGCAGTTGTCGGCGCGCTCATCAGACCGCCACCTCCTCGTCCTCGTCTTCGTCCAATGTGGACAGCAGTCGCCGGTACTCCGCGTTGGTGGCGATCAGCTCGGAATGCGTTCCCACGGCGGCGATCCGGCCGTCCACCAGCATCGCCACCCGGTCGGCCAGCTGGACCGTGCTGGGCCGGTGCGCGACGACCAGCGCCGTCACGTCGTGCAGCACGCGTCGCAGCGCACGCTCCACCTCGCCCTCGGTGTGCACGTCCAATGCGGACAGCGGGTCGTCCAGCACCAGCACCGCCGGCCGGCCGACGACCGCGCGGGCCAAGGCCAGCCGCTGCCGCTGGCCGCCGGACAGGGACAGGCCCTGCTCGCCGACCCGGGTCGCGATACCCCACGGCAGCTTCGTGACGAACTCCTCGGCCTGCGCCACCCGCAGCGCCTCGTGCACGTCCTCGTCGGTGGCGTCCGGCGTGCCCAGGGCCACGTTCTCCCGCACGCTGGCCGAGAACAGCACCGGCTCCTCGAACGCCGTGGCCACGATCTGGCGCAGGTCATTCATCCGCAGGTCGCGGACGTCGATGCCGTCCACCGTCACGCGGCCGCCGGTGACATCGGCCAGCCGGGCCACCAGCGCGGTCAGCGCCGTCTTGCCCGAGCCGGTGCTGCCGACCAGCGCCACCGTCTCACCGGGACGGACCTCCAGGTCGATGCCCTTGAGCACCTCGCGCTGGCCGCCGTCGTAGGCGAAGTGCACGTCCTCGAACCTCAGGTAGCCGTGGACGTGCTCCGGGAGCTCGCGGGGATGTTCGGGCTCGACGAGCGGGTTGATCTCGTCGCGGACCTCCCAGTACCGGTCGCAGGCCGAGGCCGCCATGTTGGTCTCGGCCAGCAGCCAGCCGATCGAGTCGAACGGCCAGCGCAGGTACGTGGCGACGGTGATCGCGGCGACCAGGGTGCCCGCGGTCAGGGTGCCGTTGGCGATGCCGATGCCGCCGATCGCCAGCTGACCGGCGATGGCCAGTTCAGGCAGGCTCACCAACACCGCCCACAGCGCGGCCATCACGCGGACCTTGCTCAGCTCCGCCCCGCGCAGCGACCGGGCCTGGGCCATGAACGACTTCGTCATGTTCCGGCCGCGGCCGAAGGCCTTGAGCACGCGGATGCCCAGCACCGATTCCTCCACGGTGCTGGCCAGGTCGCCCTGGAGATCCTGGGCCCTGCGGGCGTAGATCTTGTACTTGGTCTCGAACAGATAGGACAGCACCACCAGCGGCGCGCCGCAGGCGATCACGATCAGGCCCAGCAGCGGCGACAGCGTGAGCAGCACGCCGACCCCCACCACCAGGACGGTCGCGTTGACCACCAGGAAGATCGCCGCGAATGCGATGAACCGTCGCAATGTGCTCAGGTCGTTCACGGCACGGGACAACAGCTGCCCCGACTGCCACTTGTCGTGGAACGCGACCGGCAGTCGTTGCAGTTGGTGGTAGATGTCCTCGCGTAGCCGCATCTCCACCGTGGTGCTCGGCCGGACGTTGAGTCGCCGCCGCGCGTAGAACAGGACCGCCTCGGCGACGCCGAGGACCAGCACCAGACCCACCAGCCAGGGCAGCTCCGACAGCTCGCCGCGCGCGACCGGGCCGTCGATGATCTGCTGGATGACCAGCGGAATAGACAGTCCGGCCAGCATCGCGCCCAGCGCCGCCGCCAGTGAGGCGAGCAGTTCCAGTCGCACCGGACGCACATAGGGCCACAGCCTGCTCAGCGTGGCGAAGGATGAGCGGTGGGTGACGGACTGGGCTCCGTCGTCACTCATTCGACAATCCCCCTTCGAGTTTCACCCCGACCATACGTAGGACCCCTGACATCGGACATCCGATTTTCCGGACCGTACGGCCTCCATCGCGCTGGAGGTCAAGTCCGTCGTGGCTGGTCACACGGGCCGGGGGAGGTCCTCGTGAGGGGGATGACGGCGCGCGGGAATCCGGCGCATGATGCAGGCATGACGCGACCCGAGTCGGTGCGCTACCTCCGCACCGAGCCGACGATGGCGTTTCCCGACGGACGGCTGCTGGCCCGCAAGCAGCACCAGCTCTACCTGCTGGCGCCGGACGGGTGGACGCGGCTCGGCGACGACCGTCCGATCGACGCCAAGCCGCTGACCCGCCCGGAGGCGGAGGACTGGTGCGAGCGCGAAGGCATCGACTGGCACGCCTTCGAGCAACTGTGACCGAGCCTGTGACCTAGCGCTGCGAGCGAACCCCGAGCAGCACGTCCTCCCAGGACGGCACGATCGGGTGGTTCTTCTTGCCCCGCCGCGGCGGGGCCTCCGCCTTGCGGGCGGCGGGCTGCGCGTCGGGCTGGGACTGCGCCGCCGGCTGCTGCGGCACGGGCGCCTGCGCCGCGGGCGGCTCCTCCACCGGCTCCGGGTCGTTGATCACGGGCGCCTGGGCCGCCGTGTGGGTCGGCTCGACGCGCGCGGTCTCCGGCTCCGGGGCGGGCGCCGGCTGCGGCTCCGCCTTGCGGGCGGCCGGGGGCTCCGGCGCCTGCTCGGGCACCACCGGCGCGGGCGCCGGGGTGGGCTGGGCCTGCGCCGGGGTGTGGGCCTGGGCCTGGTGCTCCAGCTCCAGCGCCTGCCGGGCCAGCTCCGTCACCGGCCGCACGGTGCGCAGCGGCCGGTTCGGGGACGGGTCCAGCAGGTCGATGGCGTGGTCGTCGATCGGCGAGACTGTGCCGCCGTGCGCGCCCGGGTGGAACGTCCAGTGCGCCCGGTTCTCCGACCTACCGGCCTGCCAGTGCAGCTGGATGATCCACTTGCCGTCCTCGCCGCGCCACGAGTCCCAGTGCCCGGCCGAGTAGTCCTGGCCGCGCAGGCCGAAGGAGTGCGCGATCACCTCGCCGAGGGTCTGCACGTCCGGCCCGTCCTCGCGGATCGGGTGGGCGCGCTGGGCCAGCTCGGCGGTGCGGGAGCGCTCCAGCAGCACGGGGTAGGCGTAGCGCTCGATACGGTGCGTCGGCAGCCCGGCCGCCGCGGCGACCTGGTCGACCGACTCGCCGGCACGGATGCGGGCCTGGATCTCGCGGGGACGCATCTGGACGTCGGTCTCCGCCGCGATCTGGCCGAGACGGGCGACGTCGCCCCGCGCGGCGGCGCGCAGCCGCTCGTCGCAGGGGATGGTGTAGCGCTCGCCGCGAACGGGGTCTTCGCAGATGACAGATGTGCCGTCGTCGTCGAGCCCGACGACTCGCAGCGCTCGCATCACGGCCTCCCCGATCTGTCACCTCGCCACTGACCAACGATAGTTCGGCGCGCCTACTTGACGCCGTAGGCGCGCCGAGTCTATCGACATCCGACCATGATCCTGCCGGATTTACTAGGTAGGACGCATGGTGAGCCGGGAAGGTTCACCGCTACGGACGGTGATCTCGATCTGTGAGCCGGTTCACAGTTGACCGACGACCCACTCCACGCACTTGGTCAGGGCCGTCACGTCGTCCGGGTCGATGGCCGGGAACATGGCCACCCGCAGCTGGTTCTTGCCGAGCTTGCGGTACGGCTCCACGTCCACAACGCCGTTAGCCCGCAGCACCTTGGCCACCACGGCGGCGTCCACGTCGTCCGAGAAGTTGATCGTGCCCACGACCTGCGAGCGGTTGGCCGGGTTCGCCACGTACGGCGTCGTGTACTCGGTGGCCTCGGCCCACGAGTACAGCCGCGACGACGAGTCGGCCGTGCGGGCCGTCGTCCACTCCAGACCGCCGTTGCCGAGCATCCACTCGATCTGCTCGGCCAGCAGGAACAGCGTGGCCACCGACGGCGTGTTGTAGGTCTGGTCCTTGGTGGAGTTGTCCAGCGCCGTGGTCAGCGACAGGAACTCCGGCACCCAGCGGTCCGAGGCGCCGATCTCCGCGACCCGCTCCAGCGCCGCCGGGCTCATCAGCGACAGCCACAGGCCGCCGTCCGAGGCGAACGACTTCTGCGGGGCGAAGTAGTAGACGTCGAAGTCCTCGGCCTTGACCGGCAGGCCGCCCGCGCCCGAGGTGGCGTCGATGGCCACCAGCGCGCCCTCGGAGCCGGCCGGCCGGATCACCGGCACCGCGACACCCGTCGAGGTCTCGTTGTGGGCCCAGCCGACCAGGTCGATGCCCTCGCCGGCGGCGAAGGCGATCTCCGGCGCGTCGCCCGGCTCCGCCTTCACCACGACCGGGTCCTTCAGGAACGGCGCGCCCTTGGTCACGGTGGCGAACTTCGAGGAGAACTCGCCGTAGGTGAAGTGCTGCGCGCGCTCGCGCACCAGGCCGAACGCCGCGGCATCCCAGAAGGCCGTGGTGCCGCCGTTGCCCAGCACCACCTCGTAGCCCTCGGGCAGCGAGAACAGCTCCCGCAGGCCCGCGCGGACCCGGCCGACCAGGGACTTCACCGGCTTCTGGCGGTGCGAGGTGCCCAGGTACGTCGCGCCCGACTCGGCCAGCTTGGCCAGCTGCTCGGGGCGGACCTTGGACGGGCCGCAGCCGAAGCGGCCGTCGGACGGGCGCAGCTCGGTGGGCAGGACAAGGGTGGCGGGGTCTGCGGTCTGCGTCATGCCGGCGCCTCCGGGACGTGTCAGCAAGTGCAAGGAATGCCGGCGCCGTTGCCGGGGAAGGGCCAGTGTTGCAAACCGGTGTCCGGCGCGTGACGTCCGGGTGTTCCGCGCCACACTTTGCGTCTCACGGATCGGTCAGATCGGCCAGCAGCACCGCCTGCGCGCTGCTGGCGATGTCGTCCCAGCTGTCCGGCGGCAGCTCCAGCAGCCGCCGCGCCCGCTGCCGGTTGGTCAGCAGCTGCATCAGCGTCGCGTCGTCCACCGCGTCCGGCGGCCCGAAGTCCCGGTAGAACCGGCGCAGCCCGTTCGTGAACCAGCGCAGCGCGCCGTCCAGGTCCCCCGCCTCTTCCAGCACCTCGCCCGCGCACACGTAGGCGAACGGGTCGTCCGAGCTCGTCAGCTGGGCCAGCGCGTGCAGCGCCCGCTCCGGGCAGCCCGTGTCGAACAGGAACCCCGCGTAGTAGGACCTCGCGTCCCCCACCACCGGGCCGCCGTCCTCGATCGCCGCCGCGAACAGCTCCCCGGCCCGCTGCGGGCAGCCCGCCGCCGCCCACCCCTCCGCGGCCTCCACCAGGTACTGCGCCCGTTCCTCCGGGATCAGCGCCGCCAGCCGCTCGGCCTCCGCCGCCTCCGCTGCCCTGGCGGCGGCCCTCCCGTCCCGCATTTGTGGAGGCTAGCGGGTGAGAGCGCGCTCAAACGCCACCTCAGAGAGTGGTTCCCTCCCCTACCCGTTCACTCGAACGGCCCACCCCTTTTTCTCTACCTGAGTGGCTTAGGTGGCCGTGGGAGCGAAATGAGCCACTCACGTGGCTTTGGGGGGGTGCCGGCTTGGGGGTACGTGAGTGGCTTGGGTGGCTGTGGGAGCGAAATGAGCCACTCACGTAGCGAAACCGAGGCTAGGCGTGGGCGATGGTGGTCCAGCCTTCGACGTCCTCGGGCTTGCGGGGGGCCGGCCCGATGTAGTGGGCGGAGGGGCGGACGAGGCGGCCGGTGCGCTTCTGTTCGAGGATGTGGGCGCACCAGCCGGCGGTGCGGGCGCAGGTGAACATGGCCGGCATCATGTGCGGGGGGACCTCGGCGAAGTCGAGGATGACGGCGGCCCAGAACTCGACGTTGGTCTCGATGGCCCGGTCGGGGCGGCGGGAGCGGAGCTCGGCCAGGGCGGCCTGTTCGAGGGCGTTGGCCACCTCGTAGCGGGCGGCGCCGAGTTCACGGCAGGTGCGGCGGAGCACACGGGCGCGGGGGTCCTCGGCGCGGTAGACGCGGTGCCCGAAGCCCATGAGGCGGTCGCCGCGGTCAAGGATGCCGGCGACGACGGCGCGGGCGTCGCCGACGCGTTCGACCTCCTCGATCATGGGCAGCACGCGGGCGGGGGCGCCGCCGTGCAACGGCCCGGACATGGCGCCGATGGCCCCGGACATGGAGGCGGCGACGTCGGCGCCGGTGGAGGCGATGACGCGGGCGGTGAAGGTGGAGGCGTTCATGCCGTGCTCGGCGGCGGACACGAAGTAGGCGTCGATGGCCTTGACGTGGGCGGGATCGGGATCGCCGCGCCACCGGGTCATGAACCGCTCGGTGACGGTGGCGGACTCGTCGATCCGGCGCTGCGAGACGGCGGGACGGCCGATGCCGCGGGCGGACTGGGCGACGTAGGACAGGGCCATGACCGAGGCGCGGGCCAGCTGATCGCGGGCCTGCTCGTCGGTGATGTCCAGAAGCGGCTGGTAGCCCCAGATCGGCGCGAGCATGGCCAGCGCGGCCTGCACGTCGACCCGGACGTCGCCGGTGTGCACGGGGATGGGGAACGGCTCGGCGGGCGGCAGCCCGGGCCCGAACCGGCCGTCGACGAGCAGCGCCCACACGTTGCCGAACGTCACCCGTCCGGCGAGATCCTCGATGTCCACGCCGCGGTAGCGCAGCGCCCCGCCGTCGCGGTCGGGTTCGGCGATCTCGGTACGAAAAGCGACGACACCTTCGAGCCCTGGCCGGAATCCGTCCTCCATGGCGCAACCCTGCACCCCGAGCGGCTGATCGGCAATCGCAGGTAAACATCATGTTGCGGTCGCCACCGGGCGGTCACCGCGTGTTAGATCTTTCGCCATGCACCTCACGCCGCACGAACGGGACAAGCTGCTGGTGCACGTCGCCGCGGACGTGGCGCGCCGCCGGCTGGAGCGGGGTGTGCTGCTCAACTACCCGGAGGCGGTCGCGCTGATCACCGACCACGTGCTGGAGGGCGCGCGGGACGGCGAGTCGGTGTCGGCGCTGATGGCCAGCGGCCGGCAGGTGCTGCGCCGCGACCAGGTGCAGACGGGCATTCCGGAGATGCTGGACTCGGTGCAGGTGGAGGCCACCTTCCCGGACGGCACGAAGCTGGTCACCGTGCACGACCCGATCGCGTGAGGGGCCGATGATTCCAGGCGAGATCATTCCCGGCGACGAGCCGGTGGAGCTGAATCCGGGCCGCGAGCGGACGGTGCTGACGGTGGTCAACGCGGCGGACCGGCCGGTGCAGGTCGGCTCGCACTACCACTTCGCGGCGGCCAACCCGGGGCTGGAGTTCGACCGGAAAGCGGCCTGGGGCAAGCGTCTGGACGTCCCGGCCGGCACCTCCGTGCGGTTCGAGCCGGGCGTGGAGCGCGAGGTGACGCTGGTGCCGATCGCCGGCCGACGGGTGATTCCGGGGCTGCGCAAGGAATGGTCGGGGGAACTGTGACGGGCATCGACCGCCGCCGGTACGCGGAGCTGTTCGGGCCGACGACCGGCGACCAGATCCGGCTGGCCGACACCAACCTGGTCATCGAGGTGACCGAGGACCGCAGCCGCGGCGCGGGCTCCGGCGACGAGGTGGTTTTCGGCGGCGGCAAGGTGATCCGCGAGTCCATGGGCCAGGGCATGGCCACCCGTGCCGAGGGCGCGCCGGACGTCGTGATCACGGGCGCGGTGATCCTCGACCACTGGGGCGTGATCAAGGCGGACGTCGGCATCCGCGACGGGCGGATCGTCGGCATCGGCAAGGCCGGCAACCCGGACACCATGGACGGCGTGGACCCGGCGTTGGTGATCGGCCCGTCCACGGAGATCGTGGCCGGCAACGGGAAAATCCTCACGGCCGGCGGCATCGACTGCCACGTGCACTTCATCTGCCCGCAGCTGGTGGACCAGGCGCTGGCCGCTGGTCTGACGACGTTGATCGGCGGCGGCACGGGGCCGGCCGAGGGCACGAAGGCGACGACGGTGACGCCGGGATCCTGGAATCTGGCGCGGATGCTGGCCTCGATGGACTACCAGCCTGTGAACGTCCTGTTGTTGGGCAAGGGAAACACGGTCAGTGAGGAAGGGCTCTGGGAGCAGCTGCGGGGTGGGGCCGGCGGCTTCAAGCTGCACGAGGACTGGGGCACCACGCCGGCGGTGATCGACTCGGCGCTGCGAGTGGCCGACGCCTCGGGCGTGCAGGTGGCCATCCACACCGACACGTTGAACGAGGCCGGTTTCGTCGAGTCCACTGTGGACGCGATCGGCGGGCGGTCGATCAACGCCTACCACACCGAGGGGGCCGGCGGCGGGCACGCGCCGGACATCATCAAGGTGGTCGGCGAGCCCAACGTGCTGCCCTCGTCCACCAATCCGACCCGGCCGCACACCGTCAACACCCTCGACGAGCACCTGGACATGCTGGTCGTCTGCCATCACCTGAACCCGTCGGTGCCGGAGGACCTGGCCTTCGCGGAGAGCCGGATCCGGCCGACCACCATCGCGGCCGAGGACCTGCTGCACGACATCGGGGCCATCTCGATGATCAGCTCCGACTCGCAGGCCATGGGCCGCATCGGCGAGGTGATCATTCGTACCTGGCAGACGGCGCACGTGATGAAGGAGCGGCGAGGGATCCTGGGCGACAACGAGCGGGCGCAGCGCTACGTCGCCAAGTACACGATCAATCCGGCCATCGCGCACGGCATAGACCACGAGGTCGGGTCGGTGGAGGTCGGCAAGCTGGCCGATCTGGTGCTGTGGGAGCCGAAGTTCTTCGGTGTGCGGCCGCACATGGTGCTCAAGGGCGGGTTCGCGGCGTGGGCGGCGATGGGTGACGCCAACGCCTCCATCCCGACGCCGCAGCCGGTGTTGGCCCGGCCGATGTTCGGTGCGGCGCCACGGGTCGCGGCCGCGAGCAGCGTGCATTTCGTGTCGCAGGCGGCGATCGACGACGGGCTGGCGGAGCGTTTGGGGCTGTCGCGGCTCTTGCTGCCGGTCGCGGACACTCGCCGTAGGGGCAAGGCAGACATGATCCGCAACGACACGCTGCCGCGCGTGACGGTCGATCCGGACAGCTTCGCCGTGCACGTGGACGGCGAGCTGGTCGAGCCCCATCCCGTGACGGAACTGCCCATGTCCCAACGTTATTTCCTGTTCTGATGTCGGCCGTGCTGCTCGTGCTGGCCGATTCCCGGTTCCCGGGCGGCGGGCACGCGCATTCCGGCGGCGTCGAGGAGGCGGCCGCGCGCGGGCTGATCACCGACGAGAACAGCCTGGAATCGTTTCTCTACGGCCGGTTGCGGACCAACGGCCTGGTGTCGGCGGCCTTCGCGGCGGCGGCCGTCGACGGCGACTGGTCCACTTTGGACATGGAGCTCGACGCCAGAACTCCTTCGCCGGCCCAGCGGGCGGCCTCGCGGGCTCAGGGCAAGAGCACGCTGCGGGCCGGCCGAGTGGCCTGGCCGTCGCCGCGGCTGAAGGAGCTTTCCCAGCCCCACCATGCCATTGCCGTCGGCGCGCTGGTGCAGGTTGCCGGCGGGACACGGGAGGAGGCGGCGGAGTGTGCCGCCTATCTCTCGGTCAGCGGCCCGGCCAGCGCGGCGGTGCGGCTGCTCGGGCTCGATCCGTTCCAGGTCAACGCGATCGTGGCCCGGATGCGGATGACCGAGATCGTCGACGAAGCGCTCAAGGGCCTGCCGATGCTCAGCGCGCCGGCACTGGACCTGTTCGCCGACTCCCATGCCCGGATCCACCAGCAGGAGGTGCGTCTCTTTGTCAGCTGACCACGAGCACCCGGTGTCGTTCGACCCCACGTTCACCGTGCACGACCACCACGAACAGGCGTCGAGTGACGGCCGCGCGGTCCGCATCGGCATCGGCGGCCCCGTCGGCAGCGGCAAGACGGCCCTGGTCGCGGCCCTGTGCCGGGCGCTCGGGGCGGAGATCGAGCTCGCCGTCGTGACCAACGACATCTACACCACCGAGGACGCCGACTTCCTGCGTCGGGCCGGCGTGCTCGACCCGGCCCGGATCGAGGCGGTGCAGACCGGCTGCTGCCCGCACACCGCGATCCGCGACGACATCAGCGCCAACCTGGACGCCGTGGAAGTGCTGGAAGGGCGGTTTCCCGGGCTGGACCTCGTGATCATCGAGAGTGGCGGCGACAACCTGACCGCCACCTTCAGCCGGGGCCTGGTCGACCGGCAGATTTTTGTGGTGGACGTGGCCGGCGGCGACAAGGTGCCGCGCAAGGGCGGCCCCGGCGTCACCACGGCCGACCTGCTGGTGATCAACAAGATCGACCTGGCCGAGCTGGTCGGGGCCGATCTGGACGTGATGACCAGTGACGCGCACCGGATGCGCAACCACCGGCTGCCGGTGATCACCCAGTCGCTGACCCGCACCCCGGACGCGCCCGAGGTGGCCGACTGGGTGCGCAAGCAGCTGGCCTGATGCGGGCCCGCGCCCGGCTGGCGGTCGAGCGCCGCGACGGCCGGACCGTCGTGACGGAACTGCGGTCGGCCGCGCCGATGACGTTGCTGCCGCAACGAAGTCGGCTGCGGCGTGGAACCGGTACCGCCGTGGTGCACCTGGTGAGCTCGGCCACCGCGCCGCTGGGCGGCGACGACCTCTCGCTGGAGGTGCACGTCGGTCCCGGCGCGCATCTCCAGCTCCGTGGCATCGCGGCGACGCTCGCATTGCCGGGGCACAAGGGGGAGCGCAGCCACGCGTCGATCCGTTTCGACATCGATGACGAAGCGTCGGTGGAATTCCTGCCCGAACCGACGATCGTCACGTCGCGGGCGTCACACAGCTCGGTGTTCGCCGCGCAACTGGCCGACACGGCCCGATTGCGCTTCCGCGAGACGCTGGTTCTCGGCCGGGTCGGCGAACGGCCCGGCAGCCTGGACAGCACCGTCGAGGTCGTTCGGGGCGAAACGCCGCTGCTGCGGCAGCGCGTCGACATCGGTGACCCGGCGCTCGCGGCCAGCGCCGCCTACCTGGCCGGGCACCGCGTTCTGGCCACTGAGCTGCTGGTTTGGGGCGCCGATCCGGCGTCGGCGAGCAGCGGCGACTGGTGGTCGCTGGTTCCGCTTGCGCGGGGCGGATCGCTGGCCACCGCGCTGGCGGCCGACGCCGTCACCGCGCAGCGCCGTCTGGCCGACGCGACCGCAGGTCACCCGGGACTTTCCACAGTGGACGGCGCTTCTGAATTGATCACTTTTTCGGTCCAGAACCACAGCGTGGCCAATTCCCGTTCGTGATCACTTCGCCGGGTGTTCACCGTCACCTCGCGGGCGGTTCCGGTTTGCCGGCAAAACCCGTACCTTCCGACGAACACGGTTGGTACCACGAGTGCTCTTCCGCGCGGAGGCCGCTATGCCGGAAACCCAGTCCGAGACCAACATCGCGCTCCCTGCGATGCGCGTGTCC
This sequence comes from Kutzneria sp. NPDC051319, assembly GCF_040682195.1. NCBI lineage: Bacteria > Bacillati > Actinomycetota > Actinomycetes > Pseudonocardiales > Pseudonocardiaceae > Kutzneria > Kutzneria sp. NPDC051319. The sequence continues at coordinate 218,503 of NZ_JBFBAM010000007.1, forward strand.
TACGAGCAGGGCTCGATGACCGAGCACGATCTAGCCGGCACCTGGCACGAGCAGCTGGGGCTGTGGCTGGACGAGGCGACGCGGGCCGGTCTGGCCGAGCCGAACGCCATGGTGCTGGCCACCGCCGATCCCGAGGGCCGGCCGTCGTCACGGACCGTGTTGGCCAAGGGCCTGGACGCGCGTGGACTGGTCTTCTACACCAACTACACCTCCAACAAGAGCCACGACCTGCGGGCCACTCGCTACGCCTCGGCCACCTTCCCGTGGCTGGCGATGCAGCGGCAGGCCACGGTCCGCGGCACGGTGGAGAAGGTGGACCCGGCCGAGACCGCCGAGTACTGGCGCACCCGTCCGCGCGGATCGCAGCTGGGCTCGTGGGCCTCGCCGCAGTCCCGCGTGGTGCGCGACCGGACCGTGCTGGACAGCGCGCTGGCCAACATCAACCGGCAGTTCGCCGACGCCGATCGAGTACCGGTGCCCCCGCACTGGGGCGGCTGGCGGATCCGGCCCGAGATGGTCGAGTTCTGGCAGGGCCGGCAGGACCGCATGCATGACCGCCTGCGCTTCCACCTGGTCGGCGACACCTGGCAGCTGGAGCGCCTGGCCCCGTAAGCCGCGCGGATCACACCCCGACGGGTCGTTAGTTATCCTAAACTAACGACCCGTGACGGCTGCTGACACCACTTCCGCGCGCCCCAAACGGGGCGTGCTGGCCCGACTGGTCCTCGACACGAGGCCGCTCAAGGTGGTGGCCTACCGGCGGCTGTGGCTGTCCACGGTGATCACCGCCATCGGCAGCCAGCTGACCGCGGTCGCCGTGCCCAAGCAGGTCTACGACATCACCGGCTCGTCCGCGTACGTGGGCGTGGCCGGCGCGGTGGCGCTCGTGCCGCTGCTGGTGTTCGGGCTGTGGGGCGGCGCCGTGGCCGATGTGATGGACCGTCGCAAGCTGCTGATCATCAGCAACCTCGGCATCGCCGTGGTGTCGATCCTGCTCTGGCTGCAAGCGCTTTCCGGCATGAACTCCGTGACCGTCGTGCTGGTGCTTCTGGGTTTGCAGCAGGCGTTCTTCGCGGTCAACATGCCGGCCCGCAGCGCCTCCATCGCGCGGCTGGTGTCCGTCGAGCTGCTGCCTTCGGCCAACGCCCTCGGCTCCACCGTGCAGTCCTTCGGCGCGGTCCTCGGCCCGATGCTGGCCGGCGCGTTCATTCCCGTGGTGGGGCTGTCCACGCTGTACCTGATCGACGCCATCGGCCTCACCGCCACGCTGTGGGCGGTCTGGAAGCTGCCGCCGCTGCCGCCGCTGGACGGTGTCCGCCGCACCGCCGGGCTTCGCTCCGTCATCGACGGTTTCCGTTACCTGTCAACGAAGAGCGTACTGCTGGCCTCGTTCCTGCCCGACATCGTGGCCATGGTGTTCGGCATGCCGCGGGCCCTGTTCCCGGAGATGGCCGAGCGCACCTTCCACGACCCGCCCGGCGGCGGGCCCGCTCTGGGTTGGCTGTTCGCGGCGATCCCGCTCGGGGCGCTGTTGTTCGGGCTCGTTTCCGGCTGGCTGTCCCGCATCACCCGGCACGGGGTCGCCGTCTGGGCCGCCGTCGCGGTCTGGGGCGTGGCGATCATCGGCTTGGGTTTGTCGTCTTCGCTGTGGGTGGCCGTGGCGTTCTTGGCCCTGGCCGGCGCCGCCGACATGGTGAGCATGGTGTTCCGCGGGGCGATCCTGCAATCCGCCGCCACCGACGACATGCGGGGGCGGATGCAGGGCGTCTTCACCGTGGTCGTCGCCGGCGGCCCCCGCCTGTCCGACGTGCTTCACGGCACCATCGGCGCCGCCGTCGGCACGTCCGTGGCCGTCTCCGGCGGCGGCATCGCCGTGCTGATCGCCATCGCCATCGCCGCTGTCCTGCTGCCCGCCATGTGGCGCTACCGCGCCCCCACCAACTAATCGCGAGTCCCGCTCTCGGGCAATCATGTGTCGACTTCCGGAACTCGACATATGGCGGCCTGAGAGCGGGACTCGCGGGGGTTAGGACACGCGCGGCGCCAAGCCCCGGGCCAGGGTGTCGACGAGGGACTTGGCGTAGGTGCCGTCCGGGTCGAGGTCGGGGTCGAAGACCGTCACCTCGACGCCTAGGCAGCCCGGGGCCACCGTCAGCCCGGCCAGCAGCTCCGCCAGCTCCGCGTGCTCAAGGCCGTCCGGATCGGGGGAATCGACGCACGGCATCACGGCCGGGTCCAGGACGTCCACGTCCAGGTGCACCCAGAAGCCGTCCAGCTCGTCCAGCCGCCGCCGGGCCCACTCCGCCGACTCCGCCGCCCCGGCCTTGCGGATCTCCAGGGCGGTCCGGTGCCCGATGCCGGATGAGGCCAGCTCGGCTCGGCCCTCGTCGTCCTCGCGGATGCCCAGCACCACCACGTCGGCGTCCTCGAACAGCCGGCACGCCACATCGGACTGACCGCGCCCGGTGGCCAGCGCGAGGTCCTCGCCGGCCGCGGCGCCGATGCCGGCGCCGGTGGAGTTGCCGGGGTGGCGGAAGTCGCTGTGCCCGTCGATGAAGGCCAGCCCGTAGCGGCGTCCCTCGGCCATGGCCCGCTCCCGCAGCGCGAGGCCGGTGCCCAGCAGCACGGAGCAGTCGCCGCCGAGCACGAGCGGAAAGGTGTGGCCGATCAGGCCGGCGACGCGGTCGGCGATGCGACGGGAGTACGTGGCGATCTCAGAAGCGTGGAAAACACCGTCCCCGGGCTGCCATTCGCCCAGGTCGTAGCGGGGGGCGACGAGCCCGCCGGCGTCGGCGGCGGCGAGCCGGTTGAGCAGGCCGGCCTCCCGCAGCGCCGCGGGCGCCTTGGCGCAGCCAGGCACCACTCCGGGCGCAGGTGGGCGCAGGCCCAGGTTCGTCGGTGCGTCCACGATGCTGATCGCCACGCGCACAACCCTAGATACGCCGGTCGGGTGAAGCTGAACCGTGTTGAGTTCGGCCCCGATCGGTGAGCCGATCGTTACGACTTCCCGCGTCGGACCTCTAAGCTCGCACGGGTGAGCGGTCCCACAGGCGAGCAGTTCGAGATCACCTACGGCCATGCCCGCGCGGTCGTCACCGAGATAGGCGCGAGCCTGCGGACCTATACGGTCAACGGTGTCGACCACGTCGAGAGCTACCCCGACGACACGCATCCGCCGATGGGCTCGGGGGCGGTTCTCGTGCCCTGGCCCAACCGGGTGCGGGGCGGCAGCTGGCCCTTCGAGGGCGGTGTCCAGCAGCTGGAGCTGACCGAGCCGGAGCGCGGCAACGCCATCCACGGCTTCGTGCGCAAGCTGTCGTGGCAGGTGATCAACCACACCGGCTCGCTGATCTCGCTCGGCACCGACGTGCAGGCGCAGCAGGGCTGGCCGGTGCCGCTGCGGGTGACGATCAGCTACGCCCTCGACGCGCACGGTCTGACCGTCACGCACGGCGTCACCAACGTGGGTGACCGGCCGGTGCCCTTCGGCGTCGGCATGCACCCGTACCCGCGGGCGGGTCGCGCCGCGACCGACGACTGCACGCTGCAGCTGGCCGCGACCACGAGCCTGCCGTTGAGCGCCGAGACCATGACCCCGGACGGCCCGCCGGTGCCGCTGGCCGGCTCGATCCTGGATCTGAGCAAGCCGACGTCGCTGCGGGGCGTCAACCTGGACGACGCGTTCGGCGGCTGCGAGCCGGGCGCGGACGGCCTGATCCGGCACCGGCTGATCGGCCCGGACGGCGGCGGCGTGGAGCTGTGGGCGGACCCGGACTTCCGCTGGGTGCAGGTGTACACGCCCAACGACTTCCTCGGCCGCGGCCGGGCCGTCGCCATCGAGCCGATGACCTGCCCGCCGGACGCCCTGAACTCGGGCGTCGACCTCATCACGATCGCGCCCGGTGAGGCCTGGTCGGCTCGTTGGGGCCTGCTTCCCAAGTAACCCTGGCCAAGCCGCCTGAGACCGTTAGCATTGCGAACCATGAACGTGGCGATCACAGGCGGATACGTGGTGCCGGTCGACGGCGACCCCATCGACGGCGGGACAGTCCTGATCATGGACGGGCGGATCGCCGCCGTCGGCCCGGACGCCGACGTCGACGTGCCCGACGAGGTCGAGGTGGTCGACGCGGCCGGCTCGTGGGTGCTGCCCGGCTTCGTCGAGGCCCACGGGCACCTCGGCGTGTCCGAGGAGTCCGAGGGCTGGGCCGGCGAGGACACCAACGAGATGACCGACCCGGTCGGCGCCCGGTTCCGCGCGCTGGACGGCATCAACCCGGGCGACCTGGCCTTCGCCGACGCGCTGTCCGGCGGCGTCACCACCGCGGTGATCAAGCCCGGCTCCGGCAACCCGATCGGCGGCCAGACGGTGGCCGTGAAGTGCTGGGGCCGCACCGTGGACGAGATGGTGCTGCGCGAGCCGGTCAGCGTGAAGAGCGCGCTCGGCGAGAACCCCAAGCGGGTCTACGGCGACAAGAAGGTCACTCCGAGCACCCGGCTCGGCGTGGCCGCGGTGATCCGCGAGGCCCTGACCAAGGCCCAGGACTACAAGGCCAAGCGGGACGCGGCGGCGGCCGAGGGCAAGCCCTTCGACCGGGACGCCAACAACGAGATCCTGGTCAAGGTGCTCGACCGCGAGCTGCCGTGGTGCCAGCACACGCACCGGGCCGACGACGTGGCCACCGCCATCCGGCTGTCCGAGGAGTTCGGCTACAAGCTGGTCATCAACCACGGCACCGAGGCCCACCTGATCGCGGACCTGGTGGCGGAGAAGAACATTCCGGTGATCATCGGCCCGCTGTTCACCAGCCGGTCCAAAGTGGAGCTGCGCAACCGCTCGCTGCGCAACCCCGGCATCCTGGCCCGGGCCGGCGTGGAGCTGGCGATCATGACCGACCACCCGGTCGTGCCCATCCACTTCCTGGTGCACCAGGCCACCCTGGCCGTGAAGGAGGGCCTGGACAGCGACACCGCGCTGCGGGCGATCACCAGCAACCCGGCCCGCATCCTCGGCCTCGACGACCGGGTCGGCTCGCTCAAGCCCGGCCTGGACGGCGACGTGGTGATCTGGTCCGGCGACCCGCTGGACGTGATGAGCCGGGCCCTGCAGGTGTTCATCCAGGGCCGCAAGGTCTACCGCTTCGACGAGGAGAGCGGCGAAGGCGTCACCGAGAACCCGTACTACAAAGATCGTTGACAGGTAAGCGGGTTCGCCTCGACCGGCGAACCCGCTCCGTCCTCAACCCCGGGCCAGGTGCCGGCCGATCACCATGCGCTGGATCTGGTTGGTGCCCTCGAAGATCTGCAACACCTTGGCCTCGCGCATGTAGCGCTCGACCGGGAAGTCGCGGGTGTAGCCGGCCCCGCCGAGCACCTGCACGGCGTCGGTGGTGACCTTCATGGCGGCGTCGGTGGCCACCAGCTTGGCGATCGAGGCCTGCCGGCTGAACGACAGCCCGCGGTCCCGCCGCCGCGCCGCCTCCAGGTAGGTGGCCCGGGCCGACTCCACCGCGGCGGCCATGTCCGCCAACAGGAACTCCATGCCCTGGAACTCGATGACGGGGCGGCCGAACTGCTTGCGCTCACGGGCGTAGCGCACGGCCTCGTCCAGCGCCCCCTGGGCCAGACCGACCGCGCAGGCGGCGATCCCGAGTCGCCCGGAGTCCAAAGCGGACAGTGCGAACTTGAGGCCGTTGCCCTCCTGGCCGATCCGCCGCTCGGCCGGCACCCGCACGTCGTCGAACCGCAGCTGCGCCACCGGCGACCCGGTCAGGCCCATGGTCCGCTCGCGCTCGGCGGCGGAAAGTCCTTCGCTGTGACCGTCCACGAGGAAGCAGGACACCTCGCCGGTGCGGGCCATCACCGTGTAGAAGTCGGCCACGCCGGCATGGGTGATCCACGCCTTGGTGCCGTTGAGCACGTACTCGTCGCCCTGGCGGACGGCCTTGGTGGTCATGCCGGCCGGGTCCGAGCCGGCCTGCGGCTCCGACAGCGCGTACGCGCCGAGCAGCTGGCCGCCGATCATGTCCGGCAGCCACCGCTCGCGCTGCTCGCCGGTGCCGAAGGTGGCCAGCGGGTAGCAGGACATCACGTGCACGGAGATCGCCTCGGCCACCGTGAGCCAGTTGGCGGCGATCTCCTCCAGGACCTGGAGGTACACCTCGTACGGCTGCCCGCCGCCGCCCAGCTCCTCCGGGTACGGCAGGCCGAGCAGGCCGGTCTTGCCGAGCAGCCGGATCGTCTCGCGCGGGAACCGGCCCGCCTCTTCCTCGGCGGCCGCGTGCGGCGCGAGTTCTTCCCGGCAGATGTCCCTGACCAGCGAGATCAGGTCCTCGGCCTCCGTGGTCGGCAGCAGGCGCTCGGCGGGCATGGCACGCTCCCAGATCGTGGGTTCGATACTGAGAACAGTACTCTGGGACGTACTGAAGTACTACTTCGGCGATTGTGGCAGTCTCCACACATGACCCGGTCCGAAGTCACCGCGATGCCGCGCCGGCGCACGCTGACCGCTCGCCAGGCCGACCTGCTCAACCGCCTGGAGCAGCTGTTCCTGGCCGAGGGCTTCGGCGCCTTCACCCTGGACGACCTGGCCGCCCGGATGCGGTGCTCCAAGTCCACCCTGTACGCGCTGGCCCCCAGCAAGGAACAGCTGTCGGTGCAGGTGGTCAGCCATTTCTTCAAGAAGGCCACCGAACGGATCGAGGCCCGCATCGCCGAGGTCGCCGACGTGCGGGTCCGCATCGGCGACTACCTCTCCGCCGCCGCTGACGAACTGCGCCCGGCCAGCCGCGAGTTCATCGCCGACATCGCCGCCTTCCCGCCGGCCCGGGCCGTCTACGAGCTCAACGCCCGCGCCGCCGCCACGCGCATCCGGACCCTCATCGCCGAGGGCGTCCAACAGGGCGCCTTCCGTGACGTGCACGCCGCCCTGGTGTCGGAGATGGTCGGCCTGACCATCGAGAACATCCACCTCGGCGTCATCGCCAAGCGCACCGGCCTGTCGGACGCCGAGGCCTTCGACGCCCTGGCCGAATTCCTCCTGGGCGGCCTCTCCCCAACCGCCTGACGTGTTCGGAAGGGACCATTCCTCCACTCGGAGTGTAGGAAGGGCGCCTTCACACCGTTAGCATTGCCCCGCTCATGACAACGTTGACAGGGGAGTGCTCGTGATCGTCGTTGCTGGTGAGGCGCTGGTCGACCTGGTTCCGACGACGGGTGGCGCGCTGCTGCCGCAGCTCGGCGGCGGCCCGTACAACGTGGCGGTGGCGGCCGGTCGGCTGGACGCGCCGACGGCCTTCCTGTCCCGGGTCTCCACCGACGCCTTCGGCGACGCCCTGGTGGCCCGCCTCAAGGACGCGCAAGTGGACGTGAGCCTGGTGCAGCGCGGCCCCGAGCCCACCACGCTGGCGGTCGTCGGCCTGGCCCCGGACGGCTCCGCCCGCTACGGCTTCTACGTCGAGGGCACCGCAGACCGCCTGGTCGTCGATCCCGGCCCGCTGCCCGCCGACGCCCAGGCGGTTTCCTTCGGCACCCTGTCCATGGTGCTGGAGCCGGGCGCCTCGGTCTATGAATCGTTGCTGCGCAAGGAATCGGCCCGCGGTCTGCTGACCGCGCTCGATCCCAACGTGCGCCCGGTGCTGATCCCGGACGCCGACGCCTACCGAGCCCGGTTCCGTTCCTGGCTGCCCGATGTGGGCCTGCTCAAGGTGTCCATCGAGGACGCCCAGTGGCTGGCCGGGGACGCCGACGCCATGACGGAAATCCGGGCCTGGCAACAGATCGGGCCGGCCGCGGTGGTCATCACCCGCGGCGGCGACGGGCTGGCCGTACTGTCGGGTGACGGCCAGCTCGTCGAGGTGCCGACGGTCCGCGTCGACGTGGTGGACACGATCGGCGCGGGCGACACGGTGCAGGGCGCGCTACTGGCGTGGCTGCACCGTCACGGCGCGCTGTCGAAGGACGCGGTCTCCGCGCTGACCGCCCAGGAGTGGCGAGCGGCCCTGGCTTTTGCCGGAGCCGCCGCCGCGATCACCGTTTCCCGCGCCGGGGCCGAACCGCCCCGCAGCGCGGAAATGACTCACCAGCAGTGGTGATGCCACCACCACGTGCCCAGGGAAAGGCCAACACCCAAGCCGATCACGATCATCGGAAAACCTCCGCCTCGTGTGCAGAAATTGATTTCCGGAAATGCGGCCGCTGAGAACAAATTAACCCGGGGACACCGTGCTGTGGCCACACGACTGTGTCGACCTGTCGTCACCGGACGTGTCGGTAACCCCCATCCGCTGTGCCGGCTGTCACCTGGGCGGCCCAGCCGGCTGGGCCGGACGGCGGAAACCGGGGCGGGTGCGGCCGGCGGGCGGGACCGGGACCGGGAGTGTCGCACGCCACGGCCCGGCGCCGATGTGTCCTTATCGTGACCCTGACGGGTCGGGACATCGTGTGATACCTGTCCCATCGCGTGCAACAGCACGCCCGCCGCGCTGTCCGCCGGGCTCGAACGCTACTAGCGTGCTACTCGACAGGACCCCAACGGGGCGGTGCTGCGGTGCGGTCACCCCGGTTCCGTGCGCTCGCTCGACACCTTCGCTGTGAGCCCAGCGGCGCCCCGTCTGAGCGTGAGAGGGATTTTGATGCCCGACGCGACGACTGCGCCGAATACCGACCTCCGTACCGTCGCGCTGCACTATGCGGGCGGAGAGCACGAGATGGGTGTGTCGCTCCCGACAGAGGGCGCACCCGGCATAGATCTCGGTAAACTCCTTGCGAAAACCGGGATGGTAACCCTCGATCCCGGTTTCGTGAACACCGCTTCATGCTCCTCCGAGATCACCTACATCGACGGTGACGCCGGCATTCTGCGTTACCGTGGTTATCCGATCGAGCAGTTGGCGCAGCGGTCCAACTTCATGGAAGTCAGCTACCTGCTCATCTACGGCGAGCTCCCGACGCAGGCCCAGGTCGAGGAGTTCAGCCGCCAGATCAGCCGTCACACCCTGCTGCACGAGGACCTCAAGCGGTTCTTCGACGGCTTCCCGCGTGACGCGCACCCCATGCCCGTGCTGTCCTCGGCGGTCTCCGCGCTGTCCACCTTCTACCAGGACAGCCTGAACCCGTTCGACGACAACCAGGTCGAGATCTCCACGATAAGGCTGCTGGCCAAGCTGCCGACGATCGCCGCGTACGCGTACAAGAAGTCGATCGGCCAGCCGTTCCTCTACCCGGACAACCAGCTGGGGCTGGTGGAGAACTTCCTCCGGATGACCTTCGGCCTGCCGGCCGAGGACTACGACGTGGACCCCGCCCTGGTCCGCGCGCTTGACCTGCTGTTCATCCTGCACGCCGACCACGAGCAGAACTGCTCCACCTCGACCGTGCGCCTGGTCGGCTCGTCCGAGGCCAACCTGTTCGCCAGCATCTCCGCCGGCATCAACGCCCTGTTCGGCCCGCTGCACGGCGGCGCCAACAGCGCCGTGCTGGAGATGCTGGAGAAGATCCGGCAGGACGGCGGCGACGTCGCCTCGTTCGTCAACAAGGTCAAGAACAAGGAGGACGGCGTCCGCCTGATGGGCTTCGGCCACCGGGTCTACAAGAACTACGACCCGCGCGCCGCGATCATCAAAAAGACCGCCGACGAGATCCTCGGCAAGCTGGGCGGCGACGACCAGCTGCTGGAGATCGCCAAGAAGCTCGAGGAGACCGCGCTGGCGGACCCCTACTTCATCGAGCGCAAGCTGTACCCGAACGTGGACTTCTACACCGGCCTGATCTACCGGGCGATGGGCTTCCCCACGAAGTTCTTCACGGTGCTGTTCGCGCTGGGCCGCCTGCCGGGCTGGATCGCCCACTGGCGCGAGATGATGAAGGACCCGGCCACCAAGATCGGCCGCCCGCGCCAGCTGTACGTCGGCCCGGCCGAGCGGAACTTCGTGGCCATCGACGAGCGCTGAGCTTCGTAGGCTGAATCGATCGCTGAACCGGTCCACCTGTGACGTGAAGGGACCATTGCTCCACTCCGAGTGGAGGAATGGTCCCTTCCGCACGTCAGGGGCTGTCGGTGTGGTGGGGGAGGGAGAGGGCCAGCAGGGTGATGGTCAGGCCGAGCCAGTGGGCCTGTTGGGGGGCGGTGGGGGTGGTCAGCACGCCGAGGGTCAGGATCAGGGCGAACAGGGCGATCATCAGCAGCCGGGGGCGGCTGATCAGGGACACGCCGACGTGGCGGGCGGCGGACAGGCTGCACAGCACGGCGACCATGGCCTCGACCACGGGCAGGAACGGGTCCAGGGCCAGCGACGGCCAGCGCAGCGGCGGGGTGTCGCCGAGCCGGGCGAGGGCGGTCAGCGCGGCGCCGGGGTCGAGCAGGAACGCCCCGCCCGGCGTGATCGTCACGAAGTAGGCGAAGAAGGCGCTGACTACGCCGCCGAACAGGCCGAACAGCAGGCCCGCGGTGGAGTGCGTGTACACGGTGCGGCGGTCGGAGACGGTGACGCCCATGACCCTCCCCGTTGTGCGGCCGGAAGGGGATCACCGTAGCGTCGGAGGGCATGACCCCGCCCGCGATCATGTGGTTCCGACGCGATCTTCGGCTGTGTGATCACCCGGCCGTGTTGGCCGCGGCCGACGCCGGCGAGGTGCTGCCGCTGTTCGTGCTGGACGACCGGCTGCTCAAGCCGGCGGGGGAGCCGCGGCGGCGCTTCCTCTTCGACTGCCTGCGGGCGCTGGACCACGACCTCGGCGGCCGCCTGCACATCGCGCACGGCGACCCGGAGCGGGTGCTGCCGGAGCTGGCCGCGAAGATCAAGGCCGGCAGCGTGCACGTCACGGCCGACACCGCCCCGTACGGCCGGGAGCGCGACGACCGGGTGCAGAAGGCGTTGGGGGACATCGACTTCGTGCGTACGGGATCGCCGTACGCGGTGACGCCGGGCCGGGTGCGCAAGCAGGACGGCGACCCGTACCGGGTGTTCACGCCGTTCCGCCGGGCCTGGCTCGACCACGGCTGGCGCAAGCCGGCGAAGTCCGGTGTGGACAGTGCTGCCTGGATGACTTTGGAGGGCAGCAAGAAGATCCCGGTCGCGAAGTCGGAGCTGCCGGCCGGTGAGGCCGCCGCCCTTGAGGCGTGGGAGGACTTCCGGGACGGTGCGCTGGCCGACTACGACACGGGGCGGGACCGGCCGGACCGGGAGGGCACCAGCCGGCTGTCGACGTATCTGCGCTGGGGCTGCGTGCATCCGCGCACGTTGCTGGCCGATCTCAAGCCGGGCAACGAGACCTTCCGCTCCGAGCTGGCCTGGCGCGAGTTCTACGCGGATGTGCTGTGGCACCAGCCGAAGACCGCCCGCGAGAACTACGACCGCAAGTTCGACAAGTTCGAGCACGACACCGAAAAGACCGCCCAGCAGCGGTTCAAGGCCTGGTGTGAGGGCCGCACCGGCTATCCGGTCGTGGATGCCGGCATGCGGCAGCTGGCGGCCGAGAACTGGATGCACAACCGGGTGCGGATGATCGTCGCCAGCTTCCTGGTGAAGGACCTGCACGTGCCGTGGTGGTGGGGCGCAAGGCATTTCATGCGCCAGCTGATCGACGGGGACCTGGCCTCCAACCAGCACAACTGGCAGTGGGTGGCCGGCTGCGGCACCGACGCCGCCCCGTACTTCCGGATCTTCAACCCGATCACTCAGGGCGAGAAGTTCGACCCCAACGGCGACTACGTGCGCAAGTACGTGCCGGAACTGCGTGGCGTGCCGGGGAAAACCGTGCACAAGCTGGACAAGCTGCCCGAGGAGTACCCGGCGCCCATCGTGGACCACGCCCACGAGCGCCGGGTCTCCCTGGACCGGTACGACGCGATCAGGACGACCTGAGCGCATCCAGCAGCCGGACCCGGCCGCCGGTCTGGAGCACGGCGTTGCGGTAGATCCGCCCGGCCAGCCAGGTGACGACCGCGATCGAGGCGATCATCAGCGCCACCGCCAGCGCGATCTGCCACGGCGGCGCGACGCCGAGCGCGATCCGGGCCGGCAGCAGGGTCGGCGTGAACAGCGGGACCATCGACAGCACGGTGCTGATCGTGTTGGTGGGATTGGGAATCAGCAGGTTCACGCCGACCACGAAGCCGATCGTCGGCAGCAGCGTCACCGGCGTGACGGCCGACTGGAGCTCCTCCTGGCGCGACACCAGCGAGCCGGCGGCGCCCAGCAGCGCGGCGTAGAGGAAGAAGCCCAGGACGTACCAGCCCAGCGCCGCGAGCACCGTGCCGACCGTCACCGTGGGCAGGTCGACCACGCCGCTGGTCCGGGCCAGCACCAGCCCGACCCCGGCGATGACCAGCACCTGTATCAGCCCCACCGCGCCGATGCCGAGGATCTTGCCGGCCAGCAGCTGCCAGGGGCGGATGGTGGCCAGCAGGATCTCCACCACCCGGCTGGACTTCTCCTCGACCACGCCCTGGGCGACGGCCGTGCCGAAGGTGATGATGGAGATCACCAGCACGATGCCGGTGATCAGCGACACCGCGATCCGCGGCCCCTGGTCGGGATCCGGCGGCTCCAGCTGGTCCAGCGTCACCTTGGCGTTGAGCACCGGGTTCAGCACGCTGGCCGGCTGCTGGATCTGGGCCAGCAGGGCCTGCAGGGCCTGGGCCCGCACCTGCTGCTCCAACGCGTTCTGCAGCGCCGGGTCCACAGTGGACTTGAACACCGCGGTCGGCGCGCCCAACGGGCCTTTGACCAGCAGATCCAACTTGCCGTCGCGGACCTGCTGAACGCCGTCGGCCTCGTTGTCCACGGTGCTGATCTGCACCGTCTTGCCGAGGTGTTCGGCGGCGGCGGTCAGCGGCTGGGCCATGGCGGTGGCCTGCCCGGTGAGCCCGACCTTGGCCGTCGTCCCCTTGCCGATGACGGTGAACAGCACGACGTACGCGGCCATCACGGCCAGGATCAACAGCGTGCTGATGACGAACGACTTGCTGCGTACGCGGGTGGTGAACTCGCGGCCCGCGACCAGGCCGATCACGCGCGATGTGGTCACGATGCCCCCTGTTCGGACACGACGTTGCGGAACAGCTCGGCCAGACTCGGCCGCAACCGGCTGAACTCCTTGACCGGCCCGGCTTTCAGGGCCGCGGCCAGCACTTCCTGGTCGTCGCTGCCCTCGCCGAGCTCGACCGTGGTGCGGCCGCCCTCGGCGGCGACCACGCGCACGCCGGCCAGCCCGGTCGCCCAGTCGGCGTCGGCCCCGTCGACCACCAGCCGCACCGGGCCGCTCTCACGCAGCTCGGTCACGCCGCCGCTGGCCACCATCTGTCCACTTCGGACGATGCCGACCCGGTCGCATAGACGCTCGACCAGATCCAGCTGGTGGCTGGAGAACAGCACCGGCACACCGCGGCTCGCCTGCTCCCGCAGCACTTCGCTCATCAGGTCCACGGCCACCGGGTCCAGCCCGGAGAACGGCTCGTCCAGCACCAGCACCGCCGGCTCGTGCACCAGCGCGGCGATCAGCTGCACCCGCTGCTGGTTGCCGAGGCTGAGCTTCTGCACCTCGTCGTCGCGACGGGCGCCGAGGCCCAGCCGGTCGATCCAGCCGTCGGTGGCCCGCCGGGCGTCGGCCGCCGACATCCCGTGCAGCTGGGCCAGGTAGACGAGTTGCTCACGTGCCTTCATCTTCGGGTACAGGCCACGTTCTTCCGGCATGTACCCGATTCGCCTGCGGGTGGCCAGATCCACCGGCCTGCCGTCCCAGCGGACCTCGCCGCCGTCGGCCGCCAGCACACCGAGCGCGATGCGCATGGTGGTGGTCTTGCCGGCGCCGTTGCTGCCCACGAAGCCGAACAGCTCGCCGGCGCCGACGTCGAAGGTCATCTCGTGCAGCGCGCGCACGGTCCCGTAGCGCTTGGAGATCCGGTCGATCTCCAGCACGCCCTCAGCCACGGCTGTCTCCTTCGGCGATCGGGTCGGGCTCGTCATCCGGCAGTTGCCAGGCCAGCAGCGCGCTCGGGGTGTTGGCGGCGAGCATGCCCAGGCTCATCAGGACCACGAACGGAGCAAGCGGCAGCCTGCCGATCGGCGTCGCCGCGAACGCGACGGCGGCCGCGATCATGCTCCACGTGGCAACGAGAAAGCCAACGTAGCTGGACCGGCCGCGCAGCGCGAGTTCACGTTCGTCCAACAGCCGGGCCGACCGCTCGCCCATGTTGTTCGTGAGCACCTTGTTCAGCAACTGCAACATGATCGTGATCAGCAACAGGACCATCCAGACCAGCAGGACGGTCGAGTCGGGCGACCCGGCGACCGTGCTGAGGCCGATGGCAGCCAGCGCGGCGATCAGCCAGGCCACGGCCACCCGGCGGCGGGTGCGGCGGTTGCGCCAGCCCGGCAGCCAGTCCGCGTACGCCGCCGCCTGGCGTTCCTGTTGCTCGTGAAAGCGATCCTTGAACGTGGTCATGACTCCCCCTTGCCGTACAGCTGAGTGGACAGCGGTTGGAACGGGGTGCGGCTGAACACCGCCTCGACCGGCAGCGCGAACACCTCGCACAGCCGGAAGGCCAGATCGAGGCTCGGGTAGTGGTCGCCGCGCTCCAGCGCGCCGATCGTCTGCGGGTTCACCTCGACCAGCTCCGCCAGTTGGGCCCTGGTCAGCCCCCGTTCCGCGCGCAGCACCTGCAGCCGATTGTGGATCGGCAGCTCTTTACCGCGCCTTACTGGGCTCACGGAACGAAGTGTTGCAAAAACCCAACAGATCGTCAACGGTGGACGCGGGCCTTCTGGCTACGTGAGTGGCTCATTTTCCCTGGAAGCAACTTGAGCCACTCACGTGCCCGCTGGGGTGGGCAGGGTGGGGCACATGAGTGGCTCAAGTGGGCCTGGAGGGCAAATGAGCCACTCACGTGGGCTGTGGAGGGCAAATGAGCCACTCACGTGGCGAAGCGGGCTAGGTGCTTGGTGGCCTGTGAGCGGTCGGCGGGGACCAGGCCGATGCGGGTGCGGCGGTCCAGGACGTCGTCGGCGTCTAGGGCGCCCTCGTGGTCGTAGGCCCAGGCGATCTCGGCCTCGGTGATCTCGCCGAACACCGGTTCCGGCCGGTTCAGGGCCACCACCTGCGGGGCCTCGGCGCCGTACTTCGCGACCAGCCGGGGCGGGGCGTCGACGGCCGAGCGGGTGGCGCCGACGAGTGGGATGTCCTTGGTACGGCCGGGGTTTGACGCCAGGCCGGTGGCGTCGACGGCGTCGGCGGCCATGCGGCGGTAGGTGGTGAGCTTGCCGCCGACCACGGTGATCACGCCGTCGGGAGAGGTCAGCACGGCGTGCTTGCGGGACAGGTCGGCGCTGCGGGACCCCTCCTGCTCGATGAGCGGCCGCAACCCGGCGTACGAGCCGATGACGTCGCTGGTGGTCAGGGGGCGTTGCAGGACAGAGGAAGCGACTCGTAGCAGGAAGTCCACATCGGACTGTGGGGCCGTGGGGACGTCCGGGAGCGGGCCGTCCACGGGTTCGTCGGTGAGCCCGACGTAGACGCGGCCGTCGGTTTGGGGCAGCACGAGCACGAAACGGTTGGTCTCGCCCGGGATGGGAACGGTCAGCGAGGTGGACCCGATTTGCACGGCATCGGCGCTCAGCACGAGGTGTGAGCCGCGGGACGGCCGCAACCGCACCGACGGCACGAGCTGCCCGGCCCACACCCCCGTCGCGTTGATCACCTTGCGGGCCTTGATGTCGAAGTCGTCACCGGTCAGCGTGTCGCGGACCCGCGCGCCGTCACCGGCCAGCTCGGTGACGCGAGCGCGGGTGAGGATGCGAGCGCCGAGGCCGGCGGCGGTGCGGGCCAGGGCGACGACCAACCGGGCGTCGTCGATCAGCTGGCCGTCAAAGGAAAGCAGGCCGCCGGTGAGACCGTCGGCGCGCAGACCGGGGGCCAGGGCCAGGGTTTCCGCCGCGGAGATCCGCCGTGGCGGCGGGAGGACGGACCTGGGCGTGCCGGCGGCGCGGCGTAGCACGTCGCCGGCCCGTAGCCCGGCCATTACGAGCGAGTCGCGCTGTTTCCCGTGCAGGGCAACGAGTTGTGGCAGTGCACGGACGAGATGTGGGGCGGTGCGGGTCATCAGGATGCCTCGCTCGACCGCGCTCTCGTAGGCCAGCCCGACCTCGCCGTGCGCGAGATAACGGAGGCCACCGTGCACCAGCTTGCTCGACCACCGCGACGTCCCGAAGGCCAGGTCGTGCGCCTCGACCAGGCATACCGACAGCCCGCGTGAGGCGGCATCCAGGGCGGCGCCGGCCCCGGTCACGCCGCCGCCGACCACGAGCACATCGACGGCCAGACCGCCGGCGACCTCGGCCAGCTCACGAAGGCGGCGGGCCGCGTTCAACGATGTCCTCACGGCCGCAGCGCTCCTTCCACCATCAGCGCCAGCTCGTCGAAGACGGTGTCCGGCTCCAGATCGGCGATCGCCGGCCGGACCGACAGCACGAACGACTGCACCATCAGCAGCAGGGTGCGGGCCTGCACGTCCAGGTCGCCGGCGCGGATGGAGCCGTCCGTGTGCCCGGCGGCCAGCTCCACGCGCAGGAACTGCTCGGCGATCAGCTGCGTCGCCCCGAGCCGCTCCACGACGTACGGCAGCAGCAGTTCGGCGTCCCGGTCGAGGACGGCGGCCATCAGCGGGTTGGCCAACAGCCGGCGGACGGTGCCGACGGCGCCGTTGACCAGGCGCTGGCGGGCCGTGGCGCCGGGGCCGACCTCGCCCAGTAGCGCGCCGAACTCCCTGGTCATCAGGGCTGCGACCAGGCTGCGCACGTCGGGGAAACGGCGGTAGAGGGTCATGCGGCTGACCCCGGCCTCGCGGGCGACGTCGGTCAGGGTGGTGCGCCGCACACCGACCAGCAGGACGCACTTGTGCGCGGTGTCCAGCAGGACGTCGTCCCCGACTCGGGTGCTGTGACGTTGTGACGGCATATGTAACACTGTAGCAATGGAACCGGGCATCGATCACACCCTGCGCGGCGGCTGGACGCTCGGCGAGCACGCGCTGCCCCCGCACGCGCTGCGCTGGCTGCGGACCAGGATCGGCTTGGCCGAGCATCCGACGCCGATCGCGCCGGACTCGGTGCTGACCGTGCCGGAACCGGAGCTGTCGATCGTCGGCCGCGCGGCGCTGGAGTCGGTGGTCGGGGCCGAGAACGTGCTGCTGGACCGGAACTCCCGGCTCGGCCGGTCCGGTGGTATGTCCTATGTGGACCTGCTGCGGCATCGCGGCTGCGGCGAGCTGGCCGTGCCCGACGCCGTGGTGCTGCCTGGCGACCCGGACGAGGTGGTTGCCGTGCTGAGGGCGTGCGCCGAGCACGACATCGGCGTGATTCCCTTCGGCGGTGGCACTTCCGTGGTCGGCGGCGTGACCGCGCTGCGCGGTGGCAAGCACGCCGCGATCGTGCTGGACCTGACCCGGCTCAACCGGCTCGTGTCGATCGACCCGTTGTCCCGGCTGGTCGTGCTGCAGGCCGGCGTCCGGGCCACCGACGCCGAGCGGATGCTGGCCGCGCACGGCTTCACTCTCGGCCACTTCCCGCAGTCCTTCGAACGGGCCACCATCGGCGGTTTCGCCGCCACCCGCTCCGCCGGGCAGGCCTCGGCCGGCTACGGGCGTTTCGAGGACATGGTCGACGGCGTCCGGCTGGCGACCCCTGTTGGCGAGCTCGACCTCGGCGTCGCCCCGGCCACCGCGGCCGGCCCGGACCTCAAGCAGCTCGTGATCGGCAGCGAGGGCGCCTTCGGCGTGATCACCGAGGTGACCCTGCGGGTGCGGCCCGTCGCCACGCACACCCGGTACGAGGGCTACTTCCTGGACGGCTGGGACAAGGCCACCGACGCCATCCGAGACCTGGCCCAGCACCGCGTGTTGGCCGACGTGACCCGGCTGTCGGACGCCGAGGAGACCGAGGTGCAGCTCTCGCTCACCGGCGGCGTGAAGGCCGGCGCCGTGCGGGCGTACCTGCGGGCGCGGCGCATCAACGACCCGTGCCTGCTGATCCTGGGCTGGGAGGCCGGATCCGCCGGCGAGCTGGCCGTCCGTCGCGCCGGGACACTGCGCGCCCTGCGACCGCACCGGTACGTCCGCCTGGGCAAGCCCATCGGCGAGACGTGGCGGCACGGGCGGTTCGCCGGGCCACGGCAACGGGATTCTCTACTCAACGTGGGTGTTCTCGTGGAGACGCTGGAGACCGCCACGCACTGGTCGCAGCTGAGCACCCTTCGGTCGGCCGTGCGAGGGGCCTTGCAACGATCGCTGGGCCGGGCGATCGTCATGTGCCACGTGTCCCACGCGTACGAGACGGGCGCCTCGCTGTACTTCACCGTGCTGGCCGCGCGGGCCGACGAGGACCCGATCGGCCAGTGGCAGCGGGCAAAACGGGCGGCCTCCGAGGCGATCGCGCCGCTGGGCACCATCACCCACCACCACGCCGTCGGCACCGACCACGCGCCGTACCTGGCGGGCGAGGTGGGCTCGCTCGGCATCGACGTGATGACCTCGGTGAAGCGTGCACTCGACCCGACCGGCGTGCTCAACCCCGGAAAGCTGTTGCCGGCGGCCGATCGGGGTTAACCTCCCGTGATGAGCGGTGAGCTGCTGATCACCTCCGTGCGGCCGTGGCCGAGCGCGGTGGAGCTGCCCGCGGTCGATGTGCTCTGCGTGGCCGGCCGGATCGACCAGATCGGCGTCGGCCTTTCCGCGCCGCCCGGCACTCCCGTCGTCGATGGCGGCGGCGGTGTGCTGCTGCCGTCCTTCGTCGACGCCCATGCCCAACTGGACGCGTTGCGCCCCGGCACCACCATGGCCCGTGCACACATTCCGTTGGGGGCCATGGACGAGGCCCTCGCTCAACGGGAGCAACTGCTTGGTCGGGTCGAGGTGCAGCTGGTCGCGGTGTCGCTCACCGGGGCCATCACTGGCATGGACGCCCTGGACGCCGCGCTGGAGGCCGGGGCCGATCTGGTCGGCGGCATCGATCCGGCGCGGGTCGACCGGGATCCCGTGCGGCACCTCGATGTCGTGTTCGGGCTGGCCGACAAGCACCAGTGCGGCATCGACATCCAGCTCGACGATCCCGGTGAGCTCGGCGCCTTCGAGATCGAGCTGATCTGCGCCCGCACCTCCGCGTTGGACCTGCGTGGCCGGGTCGCCATCACCCACGCCGCGGCTCTGTCCACTGTGGATCCGGATCGTCAGGACGAGCTCATCGACCGGCTGGCCGAGTCCGATGTGGCCGTCATCGCCACCAAACCCCTGCCGTTGCGCAAGCTCCGCTGGGGCGGCGTGCGGGTCGGCATCGGCGGCTGCGACCTCTGGGATCTGGCCGAGGCCGAGGGCTACACCGCCGACCCCATGATCGAGATGTGCGCCGACACCGCCACCCGCGGCGGCGCCGCCGTCCTCGGCGAGCGCGACCACGGCCTGGTCGAGGGCGATCGCGCCGAGTTCGTCGTGCTGCCCGGCGCCACCGTCGCCGAGGTAATCCGCGACCGGCGCGAGCCGACAGTCGTGGTGCACCAGGGAAAGGTGGTCTAACCCTTCTCCTCCACGGCCTTGGCGTCGAGTTCGATGACCTGCTCGATGATCTTCGTGACGGCGGCCAGGCCCTCGGGGGAGAGTTCGAGGGCGCGCAGGGCGAGGTGGCGGACGCCGAGGTTCTCGGCCACGCGGGCCAGCTCGGTCTCGGCGTCGGGGCGGGTCTCGCCGGTGACGAAGTAGTCGACGGACACGCGGAAGAAGCGGGCCAGCGCGGCCAGGAGTTCGGTGGAGGGGCGGCGCTTGGCCCCGGTGCGCAGCGCGGACAGGTAGGCGCCGCTGACCCGCACGGTGGGCACGGCCGTCTTCACGGCGTTGGCGACTTCCTCGTTGGTCCAGCGCCGGCCGGTCCGACCTCCGGGACGGACGTCCTCGAACAGCCGGTTCAGCCGGTCGGCCAGTAGCGACTGCTCGCTGTCGGGCATCCGGGGCACCTCAACCAGTGGTTGACAACGATGGTTCGGGCCAGTTTAGACTGGAGTCGTGCGTTCAACCAGAGGTTGAACGCACAGCATCACAGGTCGCCGGCCGGTTGATCTCAATGCGGGGGCGTGGAGACGGTCGGACCGGTGCCGGGGGGCGGGGGGAAAGACTTCGCCCGGGGGGAGGCCTGGTGGCGGCGTGCTCCGACGACGCGCCGCCACCAAGCAGCCAGGCCGGTCGCGCAGGCCGGGCACAGTAACGCCGCGCCTGCCCGTGCCGACCGCGGCCGGCCCGATGCTTCAGGCTCTGGCGGCCCCGCTGTCGCGCCGACCCCACTCGCGCTGGCCGCGGCCACGATGCGTTTCAGCGGGCTCGCTGTCGTGCCGATCCTGCCCGTGCCGCCCGGAGCCGCGATGCGTTTCGGCGGGGCCGCTGTCGTGCCGGCCCCGCCCGTGCTGACCCCAGCCGCGATGCGCTTCAGCGGGGCCGCCGTAGCGCCGACCCCGCTCGCGCGACCCCGCGGCTCGGTCTCAGATCTTGACCAGCATCTTGCCGGTGTTCTCGCCGCGCATCATGCCGATGAACGCCTGCGGGGCGTTCTCCAGGCCCTCGACCACGGTCTCGGTGTAGCGCAGCTTGCCCCCGGCGACCAGCGGGGCCACCTCGGCGACGAACTCGGGCTGGAGGTCGTAGTGGTCGCCCACCAACAGGCCGCGGATGGTCAGGCGCTTGGCGATGACCTGGGCCAGGTTGCGCGGGGCGGGGGTGGCCTCGGTGCTGTTGTAGCCGGAGATCATGCCGCAGACGGCGACGTGGCCGTGCTCGTTGAGGCTGTTGAGGGCGGCCTCGAGGTGGTCGCCGCCGACGTTGTCGAAGTACAGCTCGATGCCGTCAGGCGCGGCCGTGGCCAGCTGCTCGGTGACGGAGCCGTCCTTGTAGTTGAAGGCGGCGTCGAAACCGAGCTCGTCGATCAGGTACTGGACCTTCTCGGGGCTGCCGGCGCTGCCGATGACCCGCTTGGCCCCCTTGAGCTTGGCCAGCTGGCCGACGACCTGGCCGACGGCTCCGGCGGCACCGGAGACGAAGACGGTGTCGCCCTCCTTGAACTCGCCGGAGCGCAGCAGGCCGGCGTACGCGGTGAGGCCGGGCATGCCCAGCACACCGAGGTAGGTGCTGATCGGGGCGGCCTTGGCGTCGACCTTCACGCCCTGCTTGGGGTGCAGGACGGCGTAGTCGCGCCAACCCTTGAAGTGCAGCACGGTGTCGCCGAC
The DNA here is from genome assembly GCF_040682195.1 of Kutzneria sp. NPDC051319. NCBI lineage: Bacteria > Bacillati > Actinomycetota > Actinomycetes > Pseudonocardiales > Pseudonocardiaceae > Kutzneria > Kutzneria sp. NPDC051319. Next base: position 239,758 of record NZ_JBFBAM010000007.1, read on the forward strand.
CGCGAAGCCCTCGGCGTCGGACTGCACGACCTCGCCGATCGCGCCGCCCTCCATCACCTTGCCGACCTCGAACGGGGCGCTGTAGGACTTGGCGTCGTTCATGCGGCCGCGCATGTACGGGTCGACGCTCATGAACTGGTTGCGCACCACGATGTGCCCGGGCTCGACCACCAGCGGCGCCTCGGCGAGCTCGAAGGTCTCCTCCGTGGGCCAGCCCTTCGGTCGTGCGGCCAGCCGGATCTCGCGGACGGTGGTCGGAACGGACATGGCGAGCGCCTCCATATTTTCGAGACTGGATAGTTCAGTAATTGATGCTCACTCTGTCCAACACCATGCATCCGGACACGTGTTCCCGCGAGTGGCGACGGTCACTAGCGGCCCAGGATGCCCTTCTTCTTGATCGCCTCGATCAGGGCGGCGCAGGTCGCCTCCACCTCGGCCTCGTAGAACTCCAGCGGGCGCGCCGGCCCGGTGGCGTCCGGCGGCGGAATGGGCCGCATCTCCTTCATCCAGGTCTCGTGGAACAGCTCGGCCATGGCCTTGCGCCACAGCCCGTCGATCTTGGCCATGCTCTCGTCGGCCCTGGTCAGCGCAGCCATCGTCTCGGCCATGGCGTAGTCCAGCTGCCGCTCGACGAGCTGCCCGCGCTCGGCGTTCTGCTCCTGCATGTGGTGCATGGCGTCGCCGAGCCAGGCGGTGATCTCCCGGTAGCGCACGTCGGCGCCGACGTCCTCGGTCACGAGGCCTCCCCTTCGGTGTCGAACGGGATGACGACCTGGGGCCGGGCGTGCTCGAAGCGGTCGAAGAACAGGCCACGGCCCGGCCGCGGGGACCATGTGATCAGCTGGCCGGGGGCGAACGTGTTGAGGTCCTGCCCCTGCACGTCGAAGCCGACCCAGGCCCCGATGTCGTCGGCCGACGCGCCCATCATCAGCATGCTCTTGAGCCGCCCGGGGCTGCGCCACCAGCCGATGAGATGGGTCCGGTGCTCGGGCCCGCTCTTGATCACCTGCCGGAAGCTGTCCACACCGGACACCCGCGTGTCGGGATCCTTGGTCTCCAGCACGGAATTGGCGGCGTCCATGCCGTACAGCACGAGGTAGTGCGGCACGGGCTGCTCCGACACGGAACCGGACAGCCGCTCCTCCAGGCCGCGGGCGACCTGGCCCAGATGCTGTCGGATGCCGTCGAGGCCGACGGTGACGACCTCGTGCCCCATGGCCTGCAACCGCGCGGCCAGGGACGAGGCGGCCGGCATGGCGTCGTCGATCATCGGCGCGACGGTGAAGCGAGCCTCGCCGGCCAGGTGCTGCCGGGCCACGGAAAGCGTGGCGGCGGCCAGCACGCTGGTCGATTCCTTCAGCACCGAGCCGAAAACGGCCACGTTCCGGCCGGGGGCCCGGGCCAGCGTCACGCGGGCGGCGCGGTCCTCCACGTCGATGACCTGTCCCAACAGGACGGTCGGCGAGCCGGAAACCGGGGCCAGCGCCTGGAAACCGGGCAGGCCGGCCAGCGCCGGGATGCGGCTGCCGTCGAACAGGCGCGGCACCGGCAGATCCGGATCCTTCATCTCGAACAGCCGGGCCTGCACGCGGTCGAAGGCGCCGCGGCCGGTGGCGTCCGGCACCCGGGCGATCTCGTTGCCCTGCTTGACCCCCGACTCGTGGTTGACGATCGCGTGCCAGCGCGGCAGGTTGATGGCCTCGTTGTTGCCGTCCACCAGCACCCGGCGGGCCTTGGGCAGCGCCACCCGCACGGTGAACTGCTCGAAGATCGCCGGCTTGCCCCAGAACGCCTCGATGCTGGACACGTCCTGGCTGGCCAGCACCAGGTGGATGCCCTGCGACCGGCCCCGCCGCGCCACATCCTCCAGCAGGGCAACGGCTTCCCGCGTTACGGCGTCCTTCTCGGCGAACAGGTACTGGAACTCGTCGATCACGGCGATCACCCGCGGCCAGCGGCCGCCCGGGTCCTCGGCCCGCAGCTCCTCCAGCTTGGTGACCTCGTGCTGCTTGGCGGCGTCGGCCCGGCGGCGCATCTCGTCGGCCAGGAAGCGCAGCAGCGCCACGCCGAACTCCCGGTCCTGGTTGACGTTCACGCCGACCAGCCGCGCGTTGGGCAGCCAGGTCGGGTCCTTGCGCCCCGGCGCGAACTGGGCGAAGGACACGCCTTCCTTGAAGTCCAGCAGGTACAGCTCCAGCTCGGCCGGCGAGTAGCGGGCCACCAGGCCGCCGAGCATGGCGTACAGGAAGTTCGTCTTGCCGGAGCCGCTGGGCCCGCCGATCAGCACGTGCGGCGAGCTGTCGCCGATGGTGATCGGCACGGCCACGCCGTCCCGGTGCCCGATCGGCGTCTGCACGACCGCCGAGGACTGGTGCGACCAGTAGTGCTCCGGCAGCAGCTCGTCGAAGGTGCACACGCGGTTGCGGCGCTCCTCCAGCGCGGCGGCGATCGCCCCGCAGGCCCGCGGCACCATCTCCCGCGGCAGCGCCGGATCGACGTGGAAGGTGGCGTGATCACCGGACATCGTTGTGCGCCACGGCTTGTCGTCGAACAGCTTGACCGTCTCGATAGGACTGTTGACGGTGATCGGGATGTCCACCAGCACCAGCTGCACGCCGGCGGCCAGGCCGTTGCGGGCGATCCGCTGGAGCTTGTGCAGCTCCTCGTCCTTGAGCGCCTCGGCCCGCCCGAACATCACCGCGATCCGCCACGGCTCGGTGCGCAGCCCGGCGTCGGATTCCATGGAGCGCAACGAATCGTGGCCGCCCACCAGGACCGAGGTGTGGACCTTGCGGATGTGCTCGGCCAGCTCGTCCAGCAGCTCGGCCGGCCGCGCCGGATCGTGCACGGTGAGCAAACCGGCCCGGGTCAACGGATACAGCCCGGGCAGCGACCCGGTGAGCTGGCCGAAGTCCCACACGTGCACGTGCACGAGGCCGGGCTGGAAGTGGCTGAGCACCCGCAGCAGCAGCGATTCGACGAGGTTCTCGGCCTGCGGCCGGGTTGTGGGCGAGGTGAAGATGGCCAGGTGCGACCGGTCCAGCAGCGGCACGGCGACCGGAAACGGCACCGGCACGGGCGAACTGGTGGCGATGGCCGTGCCGATCCGCCACAGGCCCGGGACCGGGCCGCGGCCGTCGACCGTGCCGATCTGCCCGAGCCAGTTCTCGGAGTCCTCCGACGCGCTGCCGGGCGCGGCCTCGGCGACCAGGGCGGCCAGCGTCTGCGGACCCTCGTCGGTCCACTTGGCGAAGGCCTGCTCCCAGTCGTCCTTGGCCTGCCTCACGATCTCGGCCAGGTGCGGATCGGTCAGCGACTGGGCGTAGTCCGGATCACGCAGGGCCTGGTGGATGCCCCGGGCCCGCAGATCCTGCTCGAAAGTCTCCCTCGCCTGCTGCAGAGCGGCGGCGACGTGCGCCCGCGTGGCGGCGCCGCGGGCCGCGGCGACCGCGTCGTGGAAGGCATCGAACGCGTCCAGTATCCGTTGCCGGCGATCATTTCGCCTGTTCAACGCCCACCTCTACGGTCAGTTCACAGGCGACCGGAGAACCGTTCCACGGCTTCCATGACGCCCAGCAGCAGCGTCAGCTGCTCCCTTGCATGGTCGCACGCCCTGGTCAGCTCCGGGGGCACAAGTGAACGGGGGTGCATCCGGCTGGCCTCCTCGAGGATGGCGTGCGCCTCGGTCAGCCGTTCGCAGGCCTCGGTCAGTTGCTGGTGCGCCGTCCGAAGATGGTCACCGACCACCATCAGCGAGGCCTGCACCTGCTCGACTGACGCCATCGGTCACAACCGGCCGGCGTAGGACTCCGCACCGCTCACCGCGGCCATCACCGCGTCGCGCGCCTCGCCGATCTTCTGCAGCGCGTGGGCGAACATGTTGTTCACATCGCTGGCCTCGGACTGGTTGCTGCCCTGCGAGGCCTGCTGGAAGGCCTGCTGCGCCTGTCCGACCTCGGTCTCCGCTGTCTGCAACGCCTGGGCAGCTTGCTCGGCCTGGTCCTTGGCCTGGCCGATCTGGCCCATCACCTGCTCGACGCTAGCCATAGCTGATCCGGTCCCTCCCAGTAACGTGACTGCCCGACCGTGCAGTCCAACGCTCCCGAACTTAGTACTGTCACACGACGCCCGCTCAACCAGGATCGGCTGATCGAGCGGTATTTCTGGGCATTAGAGTGCACGGTTGGCCTCGGTCGCGGCAGTCCGTGTCCCTCCACTGTAGACGATCAACTTCCCGGCTCCCGCCACACCGGTGGCTCGTCCTCGGTCGGCCACGCCACCTCGGCCTCCGCGCGGTCCGCGACCAGCTCCAACGACGTGATGCCCGAGGTCGGCCGGAGCACGTCCAGCCACCGCTGCACGACCGTCCCATCGGCCTTGAGCTCCATCGGCGACCACTCGGGACGGCCCAGCGCCTCGGCCGCGTCGGCCACGGCCTGCTGCGGCGGCTGCGCCCATCGTCCGAGGTCCAGATGCACGGAGACGCCGTCGCCACCCTGCGTGACCCCCGTGATGGTGGCCGCCTCGGTGATCCGGCTGGCCAGCGCCCGCGCCTGCCACTGCGCCCCGGCCGGATGCTGCACGGCCACGTCGACCCGCAGCCGCAGCCGGGTCGTGTGCTCCGCCGGCACCGGTTCCGGAGCCACCGGCTCCTGATAGCTGACCGGCTGGAAGGGGGCCTGCTCCGACCACGCCTCCACCAGCAGCCGCTCCGCGCCCTCGACCAGCTTGCCGATCAGCTCGGGGTCGTCCAGCACCGTCCAGGCCGTCGGCGGCTCGCAGCACACGCGGGGCAGCGGCGAGTCCGGGGCCAGCTCCCGCACGAAGGTGCGCACCGACCGGGCCAGCGCCGCCGCGTCGTTGTGGACCTGCACCGACGGCAGGTCCTTGCCGATCGTCACCGACCAGCAGCCGGGTTCCTCGTCCGAGCAGTCCGCGGCCTCGACGACGCGGCCGCCGATCCGGTCGACGAGGTCGCGGCAGGCGTCATGAGCCTGTCGCTCGTCTTCGGCGCTGACCACCACGGAGATCAGCAGCCTGAGGTCCTGCTCCACCATCGCCGCCAATTGTCCCTCAGGCGTGCGGCGACGCGGCGCGGTGGGTGGCGTCACGTCAGGTCCCGGGCAAAACGGCCTGCCGCGGCGTCAAGGCGAGCGGCGGCGCCGGCCCGACTGAGGGGCGGACCGGCGCCACACCCGGTTACTTCTTGTGCTCGCCTGCGTCGTCGACCTCGATCCGCTCCTTGCGGACCTTGCCGCTGACCGTGCGCTGCTCGGTCACGGTCTCGGTGCGCAGTCGAACCTTCTCCACCGGCACCGCCTCGGTCTCCACGACCGGGCGCTCGGCGTGCAACACGACCTCCTGGTCGTCTTCGCCGATGTGGGCCCGCTCGCCGCCGCGGACGGGCTCCCGCTCGACGCGGACCTCCTCGTGCCGCACCGGCACGGTCACCTGCTGCTCCTCGGTGACGACGTACTTGTGCAGGCGGACGCGGCCGCTCTCGGTCTGCTCGGTGCCGACCCGCAGCTGCTCCTCGGAACGGGTCATGGCCTGGTCCCCGGCACCGGCGCCGGAACCCGCGCCCGTGCCGGAGATGCCGCCCTTGGGGGCGGTGCGCCCGCGCTGGCCGGGCAGGCCGTAGTGCTGGTACAGCCGGCGGCCCTCCTCGTCGGACAGGTGGCCCTCGGCGTCCATCCGCGGCGCGTCCTTGACGGCGTCCTTGGTGGTCTGCACGCGGAGGCCGCCGTCGGAGATCTGCGCGCCCTGCAAGGGAACGAAGCTCTCCTTCTGGCCGAACAGTCCCGTTCGGACGGTCACCCACTGCGGCTGCCGGTTGTCGTCGCCGACGTAGACGTTGCCGACCTTGCCGACCCGTTCGCCGTCGCGGTCGACGACCTCGGTGCCGATCAGGTCGCGGGGATTGGCGATGCTGGTCATGGCTGCGCCCTTTCCTGGTCGAATTCCCCTGATGGGCAAGGGATGTCCGACGAGAGCGAAGGGAAACACGAGGGTCACCCACCTGTGTGGTCCCGGCTCGGATCGATCACGCCCGCGGCTGCGCTGCGCAGTCGGCCGGGCGGCACTTGTCGGTGGTTTCGAGGGCAGTCCTTCGGGTACGAGCCCGCCCTTGAGGGGCCGTGAGGCGGATGTGAGGGCTACTGTCACACGTACGGGTCAACTTGAGGCCCACGCGCTTTTATTGACGGTATTCACCGTGTGTATAGTGCGGCGGGTGGTGAACGCCTACCTGCTGCCGATCCGGACCGCGGCCCTGCTGTTTCCGCTGCTCGCGATAGTGCTGTTCGTGCCGACGGCGATCGTGCTGTACCGCCGCCACGGCGTGCTCAGCCGGTGGCGGGGGCTGTCGTTCGCCAGCTTCCTCTACTACTGCCTGGCCGCGTTCTGCCTGGTGATCGTGCCGCTGCCGAGCCGCCAGGTCGACGTCTGCCGGGTGTACGCCGACTTCGGGCATCCGCAGCTGGTGCCGGGCAACACCTTCAGCGACATCTGGAAGGAAGCCAAGGGCTCCCTCAACCCGAACGCGCTGATCATCCACAATCCGGCGGTCTGGGAGACGGCGTTCAACCTGGCCCTGCTGCTGCCGCTGGGCATGTACCTGCGCTACCACTTCCGCCGCGGCCGCTGGACCAGCGCGGCGACCGGCCTGGCGGTGGCCTGCTTCTTCGAGTTCACGCAGCTGACCGGCCTGTGGGGCATCTACCCGTGCCCGTACCGGCTGTTCGACGTGGACGACATCATCGTCAACTCCCTGGGCTGCATGCTGGGCTGGGCGCTGGCCGGCCCGATCACCCGCTGGCTGCCCACCCTGGACAGCATCGACGTGCGGGCGCTGGAACGGGTCCCGGTGCCGTTCGGCCGCCGCCTGATCGCGCTGCTGCTGGACGCCGTCGGCTACGCGTTCTGCCTGCCGTTCCTGGCCGGCGCCTGGTACCTGCTCGGCGGCGAGTCGCTGTCCAGCGCGTTCCTGGTGGCGCTGTTCGCTTTTGTGCTGTGGTTCGTGCTCATGCCGTGGGTCACCGGCGGCACGGTCGGCAAACACGTGCTGCGGCTGCGTCTGGTCGACAAGGACGGCAACCGGCCGCCGGTGTGGCGGCTGCTGATCCGCCAGGTGCTGCTGGCCGTCGCCTTCGTGCCGCTGACCTTCGTGGCCATGCTGGGCGCGGTTTTCCTGGTGGTGTCGGCGTCACGGCTGGTCGAGGTCATGCAGAACTTCCAGCTGTCGACGCTGATCGGCATCGCCGAGGACCGGCCGGGCGAGGTGGCCTTCGCGGTGTTCGCGGTGCTGGTCAGCGTGGCCCTGCCGGTCGGCTTCGCGGTGTTCGCCAAGCTGCACAACAAGCATCTCGGCCTGCACGAGCTAGCGTCGGGCGTGCGCAACATCGCGCTGCCGCCGACGAAGACCCCGCCGCCCGAGGTGCCGCCGGCGCAGAGCAAGGACCAGGAGCTGACTAGCCTTTCACCGCCCGGGCGGTGAAGGCGGCGATGTCGGCGAACACCTCGTCCCGGTTGATCTCGTTGAACAGCTCGTGCCGGGCCCCGAGATAGGTGTGCTCCTCGAAGCCGAGGCCGCGCACCCGGTCCGTGCCGGCGCGGGTGTCGGCCTGGTCGACCAGCTCGTCGGCGTCGCCGTGCAGCCACAGCACCGGCAGGTCGTCGCCGAGCGGCCGGTCGAAGCTGATCGTCTGGAGCAGCTCGTCCAGCGCCACCAGCGTCGGCCGCTTGTACGGACCGTGCCACACCAGCGGATCCGCGGCGTAGGCCGCGGCGACCGAGGCGTCGCGGGACAGCTTGGACGGGTCGACCGGCGTGTCGGGGATTTCCTCGTACTCCAACAGATCCAGCATCGGCCACACGCCCAGCACCGGCGCGGACAGCACCATGGCGGCGATCCGGTCGGCGAAGCGCTGGGCGTAGCGGACGGCGATGGCGGCGCCCAGCCCGTGCCCGATGACCACCACCGGCAGGTCGGGGTGCCCGTCGAGGGCCGCCGTCACCACGGCGTCCACATCGGACACCATCGCCTCGAAGTCGCCGATCAGCGCCCGCTCGCCGGCCGACCGGCCGTGGCCGGCCAGATCGGCGCCGACCACCATGGCCCCCATGCCGGCCAGCGCGTCGGCCACGTGCTGGTACCGGCCGAGGTGCTCGCCGTGCCCGTGCACGAGGACGGCGAGCCAGCGGGCGTCAGGATTGGGCCAGGTGCGGGCGGCCAGCTCGCCGGCGTGCCCGGACAGGGTCCATTCGATCGGTGGGATCACCCGTCCACTTCAGCACATCTCACAGCTTGTAGTAAGCGCTGGCGTCCATCTGGCCGTGTTGGCAGACCGACCCGTAGGGCCAGCTGACCGACAGCGGCACGGTCTCGTCCGGCGGGATGGAGATCGCCGAGGCGGCGACCGGCTCGCACTGGTCACCGGCCTCGTCGTCGGCCGGGACGGCCGTCCAGTGCAGGGTCATCGCGGCCCGCTCGCCCGGCGACAGCGTGACTAGGCTGGCCCCCGGATTGGCGGTCCAGGTCAACTGGGTCGGCGCGCCGACCAGGGCGAATCCGCCGTGGCCGTAGAGCGTGCAGGCCGCGCGGCCGGTGTTGGTGACGATGAACTGGGCATAACGCTGCCCGGCGCCGGCGTCCGGATTGGCCAGTGTGGCCGATAACGTGCCGGCATTGCAGCGGGTGCTGGCCGGGCTCGCCGAGGCGACCGGGGCGACGACGGCCCCGACGGCGGCGAGCACGCCGGCGGCGACCAGAACGCGGTTGATGAACATGAATGGACCACCTCCATTCCCCAGACGCCCGGGCCCGGTCTGAGGTTGCCTCAGGGATTCCGGGTTTCAGGCCGAGGCCCGCCACCCTTGCGGCAGGAGGTCCATGCCGTGCGTCGGCTCGGTCCAGACGTAGGTCCAGCACACGACGCCGTCCGGCAGCACCAGCCGGACCCGCCGGTAGTCGGGGCCCTCGTACTTGTCCAAAGTGGACAGAGTCCGGCGCGGCGAGCGGATCGGCGCCACCCAGCCCGGAATGGTGTCCGTGCCGTCAAGTTGCAGCGCCGGATAGCCCATTCCGGTGTCGTAGAGGGAACCCCGGATCGACGTCTTGCGCGGGCGGCCGGTGACCATCGGGGCCAGCAGCCGCCACGCCTCGTGCCCGGGCTGCAGCGTGCCGTAGACGAAGACGCGCTTGGGCCACGAGTCGGGGCTGGGCTCACCGTCCACTGTGGACGCCTTGAGGCCATCGCTGCCGGCCCGCTTGCCGACGAGGCCCTGCGCGGCCGCTTGGTCCATGTCCGTGCAGCGCACGGGCTTGCCGCGCACCAGGATGGGCCGGCGCACCCGGTCGGCGGCGATGTAGGCCAGCACCCGATCCACCACGGCCCCGTCGTCAAGGACCACTCGGCCGCTGCGCACCCGGGCCAGCCGATACCGCCGGCCGCGGCCCTCGCAGGCGTCCAGCACCCGCACCTGCTGCGGATCGGCCATCCAGACGGCGTGCTCCTCGACCACGTCCTTGTCGGCCATCAACGTCGCCGGCCGCTGGTCGTCGACCACACGCAGGCCAGCGGCCCAGACCGCGGACAGGCCCTCGCAACGGGCCCGCAGCACCACCACCGGCCCGGTCAGGCCGAGCGACTCCCGCAGCCAGGTGATCTTCGACGGGCAGGCGTTGGAGCCGTAGGCCAGCACCGGCACCCGTCCGCTCATCGGCACGGCGTCCTGCGCGGCCAGCCACTCGTCCAGATCCTGCCCGGAGTGGTCGACGCGCCAGCCGGACGGGCAGTGCCGATCCGGGCGCAGCGGCGCGCCGACCCCGTTCAGGTGGGCGAACGACACGTCCGGCCGGGCGCCCGGGTAGGGCGCAGCGGGGTAGTCCTCGTCGCCGAACGGTGCTAGCACCTGTCCAGTATTAGTCGAACACGACCACGCTGCGCAGCACGTCGCCTCGCCCCATGCGCTCGAACGACTGCTCTACGTCGCCGAGCCCGATTCGTTCTGTGACGAACTTCTCCAACGGCAGGCGGCCCTGCAGGTGCAGGTCGACCAGCATCGGGAAGTCCCGCGAAGGCAGGCAGTCGCCGTACCAGGAGGACTTGAGCGAGCCGCCGCGGGAGAAGAAGTCGATCAGCGGCATGTCCAGGGTCATGTCCGGAGTCGGCACGCCGACCAGCACCACGGTGCCGGCCAGATCCCGTCCGTAGAAGGCCTGCTTCCACGTCTCGGGCCGGCCGACCGCGTCGATCACCACGTCCGCGCCGAAGCTGTCGGTCAGGCCCTGGATGGCCTCGACCACATCGGTCTCGCGGGCGTTGACCGTGTCGGTCGCGCCGAAGTCCTTGGCCCACTCCAGTTTCCGTTGGTCCACGTCCACCGCGATGATCTTCGCCGCCCCGGCCAGCCGGGCCCCGGCCACCGCCGCGCTGCCCACGCCGCCGCAGCCGATCACCGCGACCGTGTCGCCGCGGGACACGCCGCCGGTGTTGATCGCCGCGCCCAGACCGGCCATCACGCCGCAGCCCAGCAGCCCTGCCACGTCCGGGCTGACCCGGCGGTCCACCGGCGTGCACTGGCCGGCATGCACCAGCGTCTTCTCCACGAACGCCCCGATGCCCAGCGCGTTGCTCAGCGGCTGGCCGCTGGCCAGCGTCATCGGCTGGCTGGCGTTGAAGGTGTTGAAGCAGTACCAGGGCTTGCCCTTGCGGCAGGCCCGGCAGTCGCCGCACACCGCGCGCCAGTTCAGGATCACGAAGTCGCCCGGCGCCACGTTCGTCACGCCCGCGCCCACCACCTCCACGATCCCCGACGCCTCGTGGCCCAGCAGGAACGGGAACTCGTCGTTGATGCCGCCCTCGCGGTAGTGCAGGTCGGTGTGGCAGACCCCGCAGGCCTGCACGCGCACCACGACCTCGCCCGGCCCCGGATCCGGCACGATGATCTTCTGGACGCTCACCGGAGCGCCCTTCCCGGCCGCGACCACCCCGTTGACCTCGTACGGCATCGGCTACCCCTTCCGGCCTCGTCGCCCTTGATCGGCAGCCTCGCACTTCCCCGCCCGCATCGCGACCCCCGCACGGGTTTCACCACATGCGCTTCCCCGGTGGCGCCAGGACGCAAACGGGAAGCGCATGTGGCGAAAGCCGTCACCGGAACGGGTGACACGGGGCGAAACCCCGGCCGAGCGGCGTCGTTGTGCCTGGCGTGAGCGAGGATCCCGTCAGAGTCTGCATGCATGTCGACGCGCCGGCCGAGATCGTGTACGACCTGGTCAGCGACGTCACCGGCCAGCACCGGTTCACCGAGGAGTGCACCCGTTCGCAGTGGGTGCACCCGGCCACCGGCCCCGAGGTGGGCGCGGTCTTCCGTGGCAGCAACCGCAACGGCCCGTTCCGCTGGGCGACCACGTCCGAGGTGGTCAGCGCGGAGCCGGGCCGCCGGTTCCGCTATATGGTGCGCAGCCTGGGCATCGACGTGGCCGAGTGGGAGTACCTGATCGAGCCGGGGGATCGCGGCTGCCGGGTCACCGAGACGACCTTCGACCGCCGCAACGCGTTCTTCCGCTATGTGCTCGCGCCGCTGGCCACGGGCGTGTGGGACCGCTCGGAGCACAACCGCCGCAACATCGAGCGGACGCTGGACAACCTGCGCCGGGTGGCCGAGCGGCGGGCATAGGAAAGCCGGTCAGGTTCGCACACGATGCGCGTCGGCACGAACCTGGCCGGCTAGTCCGAAAAGCGTAGTGAGCTGGTGTATTCGACGGTACCGACGTTCCGGTGATGTGCCCTGGATCACACGATCAGCGTGGCGGCCAGGTGGTCGGGTCGAGCAGCCCGAGCGAGTAGGCCCGCGCCACCAGCGCGGTCCGGTTGGGCACGCCGAACCGGTCGGACATGCGCGTCAGGTGGTAGTTCACGCCGTCGCCCGTGATGCCGAGCTCGGCCGCCACGGCCGCCGAGGTCGCGCCGCCGGCGATCATCCGCAGGATCTCGCTCTCCCGGTCGGAAAGGTGCACGTCGGTCGGCACGGGCGTGATCCGCAGCGTGATCAGCAGGCCGGAGCCCTCGTCGTCGGAAACCGCTTGCACGGTGAGCTCGCCGGCGCCGCCCGGGAACTGCACGGCGATCACCAGCCGGGCCCGGCCGCGGTGCAGCCCGGCGACCAGCCGCTCGTAGTCGCGCTGCACCTTGGCCTGGAAGAACTCCAGCACGCGCCGGTCGCGCAAGTGGGACGGGCGGGTGGAAAGCGCTTCCGCGAAGGCCGGATTGGCCACGGTGATCGTGCCGTCCAGTTGGCAGATCGCGGTGGGCACCGGGGTGCGGTCGAGCAGCGCGAGGAAGCGGTTGCGCCATACGCCGGTCCGGCGCTGCTCCGCGCGGAAATCGGGCGTCGCTTCACTCACAGGGCAAAGCTACAGGTTCTTGTAGTCCTTCTTGTCGCGTGCGCGCCCGGTCGCTGCCAGGCTGGGATGGAGCGATCAAGACGCACCAACCTGGGGAAGAGCTATGACAACCTCGATGGACACCACGGGCCTGCCGCACCCGGCCAACCGGATTCCCCTGGTCGGCGACGTGGTCGGGACCTCGCCGGCCACCCCGATCCAGGACGCCATGCGGCAGTCCCGCGAGCTGGGGCCGATCTTCGCCCGCCAGTTCTTCGGCCACGACGTCGTGTTCGTGTCCGGCGCCGACCTGGTGGCCGAGGTGGCCGACGAGGACCGCTTCGCCAAGCACGTCGCCCCTTCGCTGGCCCGCATCCGGGCCATCGCCGGGGACGGCCTGTTCACCGCGTTCAACGACGAGCCCAACTGGCAGAAGGCCCACGACATCCTGCTGCCGGCGTTCTCGCTGCAGTCGATGCGCGGCTACCACCCGGCCATGCTGGAGGTGGCCAACCGGCTGGTCGCCTCGTGGGACGAGCACATCGACCGCCGCCCGGTCGAGGTCGCCGACGACATGACCCGGCTGACCCTGGACACCATCGGTCTGACCGGCTTCGCCTTCGACTTCGAGTCCTTCCAGCGCCCCGACCCGCACCCCTTCGTGCAGGCCCTGGTCCGCGGCCTGGCCCACGCCCAGGCCAAGGCCCGTGAGCTGCCCTGGATCGGCCCGATCCTGAACAAGGGGGCCGACGAGCAGTTCGCCAGGGACGCCGAGTTCCTGGCCGGCGTGGTCGACGACGTCATCAAGGAGCGCAAGGAATCGGGCGACAAGTCCACGGATGACATGCTGGGCCTGATGCTGAACGCGCCGCATCCGGTCGACGGCACGGTGCTGGACGACACCAACATCCGCAACCAGGTGATCACCTTCCTGATCGCCGGGCACGAGACCACCTCCGGCGCGCTGTCCTTCGCCCTGTACTACCTGCTCAAGAACCCGGCCGTGCTGGCTCGCGCGCAGGCCGAGGTGGACGCGCTGTGGGGCGAGCAGGACAGCCCGCAGCCGACGTACGAGGAGGTCGGCAAGCTCCGCTACGTCCGGCAGGTGCTCAACGAGGCTTTGCGGATGTGGCCCACCGCGGCCGCGTTCTCCCGCGAGGCGATCGTCGACACCACCATCGGCGGGCACCCGATCAAGAAGTGCCAGTGGGTCGTCGTGCTGGCCCCGATGCTGCACCGGGACAAGGTGTGGGGCGACAACGTCGAGGCCTTCGACCCCTCGCGCTTCGACCCGGAGCGGGAGAAGGCCCGCCCGGTGCACGCCTTCAAGCCGTTCGGCACGGGCGAGCGGGCCTGCATCGGCCGGCAGTTCGCGCTGCACGAGGCCACGCTGCTGCTGGGGATGATCATCCACCGGTACCGGCTGCTGGACACCTTCAACTACGACCTGAAGATCAAGGAGACGCTGACCCTGAAGCCGACCGGCTTCCGGCTGGACCTCGCTCGCCGCACCGAGCGGGTCAAGGCGGCTCAGGCTTCGGTTGCGCGGGAGTCGACCAAGGCCGCCGGGCGGGCCAAGCAGGGCACGACGCTGACCGTGCTGCACGGCTCCAACCTCGGCACCTGCCGGGCCATGGCGCGCCAGCTGGCCGACGAGGGTTCCGACCGTGGGTTCACCACCGTCGCCGCGCCGCTGGACGAGTTCGCCGGCAAGCTGCCGTCGGACGGTCCGGTGGTCGTGGTTGCCGCTTCTTACAACGGAAAGCCGACCGACGACGCCGCGAAGTTCGTGTCGTGGCTGGATTCCACTTCGGACGATCTGTCCGCGGTGTCCTTTGCCGTGCTGGGTGTCGGCGACCGGAACTGGGCCGCGACCTACCAGCACGTGCCGACCCGGTTGGACGCCCGGCTGTCCGAGCTGGGGGCCACGCGGCTGGTGGAGCGGTGCGAGGCCGACGCCTCCGGCGACCTGACCGGCGACATCGAGTCGTGGAGCGACCTGCTGTGGACGGAACTCCTCACCCGGTACGGAGATCCGGACGCCGCGCCGGTCGCGGAGGACAGCTCCGACCGGCTCTACGACGTGCGGGTGATCACCGGCCCGGTGACCGCCGCGCTGGACGCCCGGTACGAGGTGGCGCCGATGACCGTGCTGGCCAACGACGAGCTGGTGGACGTGGACAGCCCGCTCGGGCGGTCCAAGCGGCACCTGCGCATCCAGCTGCCGGACGGCGTTTCGTACCGCACCGGTGATCATCTGACCGTCGTGCCGGACAACCCGTCCGACCTGGTGGACCGGGTCGCCGCCCGGTTCGGGCTCAAGCTGGACCTGGTGGTCGCGATCAACCCGCGGCAGAAGACCCGGCGCGCCATCCCGGTCGACCGTCCCGTGACGATCCGCCAGCTGCTGACCCACTTCGTCGAGCTGCAGAACCCGGCGACGCCGGCGCAGATCAAGGTGCTGGCCGGCGGCAACCCGTGCCCGCCCGAGAAGGCGGCGCTGGAGGCCATGGCCGAGACCGACCTGAGCCTGCTGGAGCTGCTGGAGCAGAACCCCGCCTGCCAGCTGGCGCCGGAGGACTTCCTGGAGATGCTCTCGCCGATCCAGGCCCGGCACTACTCCATCTCGTCCTCGGCGTTGGCCAGGCCGGGCGAGATCGAGCTCATCGTCGGCGTCGTCTCCGGCCCCTCGCGGACCGGATCCGGCGAGTACCACGGGGTTTCCTCGTACTACTTGTCGCAATTGGCGGCCGGCGACCAGCTGCGGGCCCGGGTCGACAAGGCGCGCGAGGCGTTCCAGGCGCCGGAGGACACCACGGTGCCGGTGATCTACGTCAGCGCCGGCACGGGTTTGGCTCCGTTCCGCGGCTTCATCGGCGACCGGGCGGCGCAGTTGGCCGCCGGCCAGGCTTTGGGCCCCGGGCTGTGCTACTTCGGCATTCGGCACCCCGACGTCGACTACCTGCACCGGGACGAACTCGAAGCGGCCGAGAAGGACGGCGTGATCTCCATGCGCCCCGCCTTCTCCCGCGCCGAGGTCGACGGCGTCAAGTACGTGCAGGACCGCATCGCCGCCGACGGCGACGAGATCTGGGCGGCCATGGAGGCCGGCGGCCGGGTGTACATCTGCGGCGACGGCAAGGGCATGGCCCCGGCCGTGCGGGAGGCGTTCCGGTCCATCCACCGCAGCCACGGCTCCGGCGACGACCAGGCGTGGCTGGACGGGCTGATCGCCGAGGACCGCTACGTGGAGGACGTCTGGGCGGGCTGAGCCCCCGTTCCGCGAGGCCGGTCCCGATTCGTCGGGGCCGGCCTTTTCGTTGCGGCACAGTCAAAGGATCTTGTAGAGCAGGGGTCCGGCGGCAAGTCAACGCTTTCTTTTCCCCGGAAATACCTGGTAGTCCTGGGTTACCGACCTTTGGGGGAAGACATGACCGGCTGGTACGTCGACGACCGTTGCACCGACTGCGATGTGGCCCGTCAGTTCGCGCCCGACCTGATCGCGCGGGTGAACGGGCGCTCTGAGGTGATCCGGCAGCCCGAGACCGAGGCCGAGCTGCGGATCCTGCACACCGCCGCCTTCGCTTGCCCGACCCGCTCCATCCGGCACACCGAGGACCGGCTCGATCCGTCGCTCGACCCGTTCCCGCTGGCGCTGGACGACGACCTGTTCCACTGTGGACACAACTCCCGGCAGACCGCCGCCGCCAACTCGTACCTGCTGCGCCGTCCCGGCGGGAACCTGATGATCGACACGCCGCGGTGGAGCGCCGAGCTGGCCGACCGCTACGAGCGGCTCGGGCCCGTTGCCCACGTCCTGCTGACCCACCGCGACCACGTGGCCCACGGCCGGCAGTACGCCGACCGGTTCGGGGCCAAGCTGTGGATCCACGAGGGCGATCTCGCCCACGCGCCCGATGCCGACGTCGTCGTGCGCGGGCTCGATCCCGTCGAGGTCGTGCCCGGCGTCGTGGTGCATCCGTTGCCCGGACACACCGAGGGCAGCGTGCTCTTCCTCGCCGACGACAAGTACTGCTTCACCGGCGACTCGTTCTACTGGTCCCGCACCACCGGCGACCTCGAAGTGGCCGAGGCCGTCACCTGGTACGACATCCGCGTGCTGGCCGAGTCGCTGGCCCGGACGGCCCCGCTCATCCGGTTCGAGTACGTGCTTCCGGGACACGGTGACCGCAAACGCTTGTCGGCCGACGAGATGGCCGCTCGGATGTCCGGGTTGGTGGCCCGGACGGCATTGTTGGAGCCCCGACCGGTCGACTTCACCGCCACGCGCTGGTGATCCGTGGTCTGATCGACGGCGTGGACCGTCAGACCTGGACACCCGAGCACTACCGGCGCTCCAACAGCCGGCAGTTCCGCACCGCCATCGAGGCCCTGGAGCTGGCCGGCCTGCACGGCGGCCGGCTGGCCGATGTCGGCTGCGGCAGCGGGGAGATCACCCGGGAGCTGGCCGCACGGGGTTACGCCGTGACGGCCAGCGACTTCTCGCCGGCGATGGTCGAGGCCACGCGTGAGCTGTGCTGGGGACTGCCGGTGACGGTCGAGGTTCGTGACGCTCGGAAGCTGGAACTGGAGCCCGGGGCGTTCGACATCGTGCACTGCTCCTGGGTGCTGCACTGGCTCGACGACGTCGATCACGCCCTGCGCGAGATGGCCCGCGCCGTCAAGCCCGGCGGTGCTCTGGTGCTCCAGTGGAGCCGCGGCAATCCGCGGCACATGTCTGATGCGGTGACCATGCTGGACGACGTGATGCGCCGGCCCCGGTGGCGGGACCGGTTGGCCGACACGCCGTTCGCCATGCAGCAGCATCCCGCTGACGAGGTGGTGGCGAGGTTGGCGGCCGAGGGGTTGGTTCTGGACGTGCCGCCGACCGAGCTCGACGCGCAGTTCGTGGCGGATCCCGTCGCGCTGGGGCAGATCATGAAGGCGGCTGGGTTGGCGGAGCAGGCGCTGAAGCTGGGGGACGACGCGGACGACTTCGTCACCGAGGTGGCTGCGGAGATGATCGCGGCGAAGCAGCTCAACCCGCACAACACGAGGTTGATCGCCCGGCGAGAGTGACGGGGCCAGGCGCACATGAGTGGCTCAAGTGGCGCTGGAGGCCAAGTGAGCCACTCATGTGCGCTGCGTGCGGGTTCGCGAGTGAGGTGGGTGGCGGACGGACCTACGGCAGGGGCATCCCGTGGGGCGTGACGATGTAGACCACGCCGCCGGAGCCGCCGCCGACGCCGCCGTCGGGCAGGGGGCGCTCGGTGCGGAGCCAGACGTTCTCGAACTGGCTGCGCTTGTAGACGTTGCGCACGGCCGGATCGTCGTTGGAGGCGGGGTCGTTGGCGATGACGTCGCCGGTCTTGGTGAAGCCGACGATGACCATGATGTGGCCGGAGGTGGAGTAGCCGGCGCCGTCGAGCTCGCTGGCCTGGAAGGACTGGGACGTGATCACGGGGATGCCCCGCCGGATGTAGTGCTCCATCTCCTGCAGGGAGTGCAGGCGGGTGATGTGCGCGTCCAGGCCGTAGCTGGCGGCGTAGGCGGCGTTGAACGGCCAGTTGCCGGCGCCCTCGTAGTCGTAGTCGTAGGTGTTGCGGGCGGCGTAGTCGACCTGGGGGTCGGCGTAGCTGGGGTCGACCCACGAAAGTTGTTGCGCCGAGGGGTGTTTGCCCCAGTACTCGACGACCATCTGGGTGGAGGTGGGGCTGCACCACGCCTCGCCGCCGCCGTCGTACTCGGGGTACTGGCCCTTGTGAATGTCCTGCGAGTAGCGGGGAACGGGTAGCTCCATGCCCCACGCGCCGCCGCTGGGGCTGGTGGGAACGGTGAAGCGGTCGGGAATGGCGGACGTCATGGCGCCGACCATGTGCAGGTTGGGGGAGGCGTGGGTGCCCTGGAGGCGGTAGAGGGTGACCCGAAGCTGGTACGCCATCAGCTTGACGCCGTCGGCGGCCTCGAAGGTGTCGACGTCGATGGTGCCGGTGGCGTCGGTCTGGTCGGGCACGCTGGTGCGGTGGATGTCCTGGTCGCCCGACGCCCACCGACCCATGACGTACCACCCGGTCTGGGCGCCGGTGGACGAGGTGCCCCGCATCTCCACCTGGAGCCAGGTGCCGGCGGGAGTGGTGGCGTTCCACGAGGCGATCAGCTGCGTGGCCCCGAAACGCTGGCTGTAGCGGGGAGAGGTCCACGTGGCGTAGTCGTAGGTCTTCGTGGTGCCCAGAGCGGGCTCGGTGTGCTGCACGGAGCCGGCGGGACGGCCGATCACCAGGCCGTTGCGGACGAGCAGGCCATCGGAGTGTCCACTATAGAACTGGGAGTCGCTGCTCCACTGGTGGAAGTCCACCGGCGCGGCGGTGGTCGCGGCGACGGCGGGGGCGGCGGTCAGCTGCGCGACGAGGGCGCCGGCGACGGTGCCCACCATGGCGAGCCTGGTCAACCTGTTGTGCACAGGGCTCATCGGTACTCCTCGGTGATGCTCGGACGGCTCTCGTGATGGGTGCGGTCCAGTGCGGTGACCGCATAGCTGTGACGGCCCTCGGGCAGGGTTAAAGTGGCGCCGCGCAGCGTGGTGAACAGCTTTCCGTCCTGGTAGACGGCGTACGAGGTGGCGAAACCGATCCAGCGCAGGGTGTTCCCCCATAGCGGCAGCAGCACCGGCGGCAACGGGGCGTGCCCGGCGACGGTGGGGCGCACGGGAATGAGGGCCGGCTGGGCGTAGAGATCGGTGCGCAGGCGGTCGGCGAAGCCCAGCGGGTTGGCCAGCAACGTGTTGGTGTTGTACAGGATGTCGCCGTTCACGCCGGGGGTGGCGCGGTTCAGCGCGATGTGCCGGGGCATCTCCGACGGGTCCAGCCAGGCGGCGGGGCTGGGCGTGCCGATCTTGTACACGGCCTGCCCGATGTACAGCGAAACCCCGGTGCCGGCGACCTCGTGGGCCCACCACGGCAGCAGCTTCCCGTAGTCGGCGATGGTGTACCCGACGGGCCAGTACAGCTGCGGCGCGATGTAGTCGACCCAGCGGTTGCGGATCCACGTGCGGGTGTCGGCGTACAGGTCGTCGTAGTCGTGCACGCCGCCCTGGGTGTCGGAGCCGGACGGATCGGTGCGGGCGTCCCGCCAGATGCCGAAGGGGCTGACGCCGAACGCGATCCACGGCTTCGTCCGGTGAATCCCCGTCGACAGCTCGCTGATCAGCTTGTTCACGTTGTCCCGCCGCCAATCGGCGACATTTCCGAAGCCACCGCCGTACTGGGCGAAGGTGGCCTGGTCGGGAAACTGTTGCCCGGCAACGGGATACGGGTAGAAGTAGTCGTCGAAGTGCACGCCGTCGAGGTCGTAGCGCCGGGCGGTGTCGAGGATGACCTGCTCCACGAACCGCCGCACGGCCGGAATGCCGGGGTTGTAGTAGAGCTGGCCGCCGTAGCCCACGACCCAGTCCGGATGCAGCCGCGCCGGATGGGTCGGCACGAGCTTGCCGACGTCACCCTGGAGGCTGATCCGGTACGGGTTGAACCAGGCGTGGAACTCGAGGTCACGCTGGTGGGCCTCGGACACCAGGAACTGCAACGGGTCGTAACCGGGATCCTGGCCCTGTGTCCCGGACAGGTACTGCGACCACGGTTCCAGCGTCGACGGGTAGAAGGCGTCGGCGGTCGGCCGGATCTGCACGAAAACGGCGTTCACGCCGAGGGCCTTGGCCCGGTCGAGCAGGCTGAGGTACTCCTGCTTCTGCTGCGCCGCCGGCAGTCCCGCCTTGGACGGCCAGTCGATGTTGGCCACGCTGGCGATCCACATCCCGCGCAGCTCCCGCGGCGCGGCGACCGACGGAGCCGCCACCGACGAAACTGCCGCCGACGCTGTCGCCGCGGATGCAGCAGCGATCACGGTCAGTAGCGCTGCCAGCACAGTTGCGAGCCTTCGCACGCCGTCACCTCGCTCGTCGCCCTGGTCAAGGATTTTCGCGATGGTAGGCGACGATGTAAAGAACTGTCTAAGTGCAACTTCCGGCAAATCCACCGTTCGGCCGGGTGACCAGCCCCGTGACTGCGTCCACCCCGAGCGCCGCCAGCAGCACGACGCCGACCGCCAGACCGACGCCGGCGACCGTGTCGGTGAAGTAGTGGAAGCCGTCGACGATGAGCGCCAGCACCACGATGACGCACACCACCAGCAGAAGCACGCCGAGCGTCACGCGCAGCGCAAGGGTCAGCGAGGCGCCCAGCAGGATGACGCCGAGCACTGTGCAGGTCGACAGCATGCCGACGGTGTGCCCGCTGGGGTAGGACAGCCAGTTGTTGTATCGGCGCTGCACCAACGGCTTGAGCACCAGCTCGGTGAGCCCGATCGCCGCGCCGGGCCCGATCGCCGCCAGCGCCGCGATGTCCGGGCGGGCGCGCAGCACCGCCAGGACCGCCACGACGGCGAGGACCGTGACCACGACCTGGAGATCGGCCACGTGCAGCAGTTGGTACAGGAACGCCCGGTCCCGGCCGAAGATCGTGAACAGCCGGTCGTCGACGGCGTCGTCCAACCGCCCGGCACGGGCCTGCCCGTGATAGAGCGCCGCCCCCACGGCGACCACGGCGGCACACAACACGACGAGGCCGACGGCGGGTCGACGGGCCTGGGGCGGTAGCAGGCGCACCACACCAGGCTACGGGCACGGGTTAGGTTGGCCCGGTGAGCACGGGAGCCAAGATCTTGGTCCGGCCGCTGGAGCGGCCCCAGGCGAGCCGGGTGCTGGTGTGCCTCGGCTACAGCGGCGGCGGCACCGCCCCGTTCCGACCGTGGGCGAAGCAGCTGCCGGACGACACGGAGCTGGTGCTGGTCTGCTACCCGGGGCGGGAGGGCCGGTTCACCGAGCCGTTCGCCACCGAGTGGGATCCGCTGTGTGACGAGGTGGTCGACGCCGTCGTCACGGATGTCGCGAACCGGCCCTATGTGCTGTTCGGGCACAGCATGGGCGCGATCATGGCGTTCGAGGTGGCGGCCCGCGCCGAGCGGCGGGGCCGGGGGCCGATGGCGCTGACGGTGTCGGCCAGCGAGGCGCCGACGGACTGGCCGCTGCGCGACGGCACGCCGCCGCACCTCGGGCAGAGCAACGAGGAAATGGTGCACTGGATGAGCACTGTCGGCCAGCTGCCGCAGGTGCTGCTGGACGAGCCGGAGCTGGTGGAGATGGCGGTCGGGCTGCTGCGGGCCGACCTGACGGTGAGCTCCACCTACCGGTACCGGCCGGACACCCTGGTGCGGGCCCCGATGCAGGTCATCTACGGCGTGGAGGACGGCAAGGCCCCGGCCGGCAACGCCGAGCGGTGGACCAAGGTGGCCGGGGGCCGGGTCCGGGTGGACGAGCTGCCCGGCGGCCACTTCTACACGCCGGAGATCTGGGCGAACTTCCCCGGCCGAATCGCCTCGATCGGTTCGTCGGGCCAATGAACATTTCCTGAACCTGCAAGTAGTTGAATTTTCACGACCGCAGCCGGCGGCGGGCAAAAAGAAACCAGGCGGGCCACTGGATGTGGCCCGCCTGGCTGCGTCTCGGGAAACTCGTCGGCACGGCGGGGGTTCGCGCCACTTTCTCCCGATCGGCGGTTCGACCCGATCTACCTCCCGACCGGTGGCACGCCACCGGCGATCAGGTCCGCGTACGGCTGCGTCGGCCTCGACGCGGCGCGCACCAGCTGGCCGTCGGCCTTGGACCGTTCGACCGAGCTGCTGTGCTCCCGATACGCGTTGTACAACGCGCCACCCGAGTGCAACGCCTTCTCTGCGTGAAAGGCGAAGTCCCGGGACGGCGGTTTGGCCCCACTCTCCACTTTGGACACGTATGAGCGGTCATAGCCCATCCGTCGTGCGAGTGTGGTCCTCGACAGCCCGCGCAGCGTCCGCCAACGCTTGAGTTCTCCAGCGAAGACGTTCGCGGCGGTCTCGGCGTCATCCGCCGGGAATTGGCCAGTCGCCATTGTCACCTCCCCAGATTTGACCGTGGAGGCCCGACAGTACTCCCTGCGCAACTCGTCAGTATACAGTTTCGCGAAGTCCGTCCGATCGTCGTGCAACCGGCCGGGGGACCGCCCTTGACCTGTGGTGGACAATGACCGCCGCCGCTGTCTGGAACAGCAGGCCGGCGGCCTCGGCGTCCCGCGCCGGGTCTCCGGTGGTGATCCACTCCAGCACCGAGTTGAGCACGAGATCGGTCACGCCCCGGGCCAGCCACGAGCGCAGCCGCGGGTCCTGCACCGAATCGGCCAGCGTCTGCTCGGCCACCTGGACGGTCTGGGCCACGAGCTGCTGCGCGTAGTCCGCGAACTCCGGCTCACGGACCGCGTGCCGGAACAGCAGGGTGAAGCCGGCCGTGTCGCGGCGGGCGGCGGCCAGCAGCGCCTGCAAGCCGACCTCGGTGTCGTAGCCGAACTGCGAGCTGTCGACCAGCCGCTGCCAGGTGGCGTCCAGCGCGGCGGTGTAGATGTCCCTCTTGGTGGCGTAATGCCGATACAGAATGATCTTGGTGACGCCGGCCTCCGCGGCCACGTCGTCCATGGAGGTGCCGGCGTAGCCGCGGCCGGCGAACGCCCGCGCCGCCGCCGCCACGATGCTGGCGGCGCGTTCCTCGCGCGGCATCAACCGCCGGCCGGTGCCGCCGCCGTCGCGCATCGCTGTGCTCCCGTCAGGCCTGGGGGCCACCGACGTTACCGGGTGCGCCCCCGTGATCGCGAAGAGCTAACAAGGTCACCCCGGTGACCTGACGAAGTGTCACGAACTTTCGGGCAGTGACCACGGTAAGCAAGTGCACGGCCGACGCTCTGTCCTGTTTGTCAGCGGATCGCCGCGAGTCCGTGTCCGTCGATGCGGTATTTGTCGATGATTGGTTCACCGAATCCGATCGGGAGTGGATAGCACACGTGGGATCGCGTGATTCCGCCCGATGTGGTGACATGGAGTGAGCGATTGGTCACGTCTTGTTTCGTGACTGGGCAACCATCACCTGCTCGCGCCCCGTGATCGATCGCCACCCGGATGGCCGAAAGGGGGGCCTGTCCTGCCGAACGATGTCTCTTTCGAGTGGTTGCCAGACATCGGATGACCCGATCCCGGGCGGCCGGCGCGACCGCCACCGGCTTATGTCCGCCGAGGGTCCGGTCGAAAAAAGAACCCGAACGGCGGTGCGTCGCTACACCGCTGTCGTATTGCCGGCCGGTGGCCGGGTGTTATCCGTGAGCGGTGCTACGCACGGTGGCTCGTTACTAGCCGGGTTGGGTGAACAAAAGACCAAACTTCTGGCCGCTCAATAGTCACCCGCTCGGGCGACTGTACGTACGCTGAACGGCGGTGCTAGTTTCGCTGCAGTCGGCGTCCATATCGGCCTGCGATCAATTCGCCAATGGCCCCACAAATTTGTGGGAGCGGGGCGAATGCGCTTCCCCCTATTCTTTTTCTCTTTTTTTCCTCGTTTGTCGATCTGGTGAGGAGTTGTCCGTCGTGACGGAGACGTTGGAGCCGGGAGCCGGACTTGAGCAAGGGCAGTCCCAGCTGAGCCTGGGCACCGCCGCCGCGCGGAACCTGTCCACCACGACCAAGTCCGTGCCCCAGATGCAGGGCATCACCTCGCGCTGGCTGCTGCGCGTGCTGCCCTGGACCCAGGTCAACGGCGGCGTGTACCGCGTCAACCGGCGCCTGAGCTACACCGTCGGCGACGGCCGGATCGAGTTCACCAAGACCGGCGCCGACGTCCGCGTCATCCCGGCCGAGCTGGGCGAGCTGCCGCTGCTGCGCGGATTCGACGAGATGGAGGTGCTGGACGCGCTGGCCAACCGGTTCCGCCAGCACGAGTTCTCGGCCGGCGACGTGATCGCCGAGTCCGGCGCCGCGGCCGACCGGATCTTCCTCATCGCGCACGGCAAGGTCAACAAGGTCGGCGCCGGCAAGTACGGCGACGAGTCCGTGCTCGGCACGCTGGCCGACGGCGACTACTTCGGCGTCGACGCGCTGGTCGACCCGGACGCCGACTGGGGCTTCACCGCCAAGGCGGTCACCAGCGCCACCCTGCTCTCGCTGACCCGGGCCGACTTCCAGGCGCTGACCGACCAGTCGGCCGAGCTGCGCGAGCAGGTCGTGATGTTCCAGGCCAACGCCGCGCTCGGCCGGGCCGACGACAGCGGCGAGGCCGAGATCAGCGTGGCCTCCGGCCACACCGGCGAGCCCGACCTGCCCGGCACCTTCGTCGACTACGACGCCGCGCCCCGCGAGTACGAGCTCAGCGTCGCGCAGACCGTGCTCCGCGTGCACAGCCGCGTC
Source organism: Kutzneria sp. NPDC051319 (assembly GCF_040682195.1). Taxonomy (NCBI): domain Bacteria; kingdom Bacillati; phylum Actinomycetota; class Actinomycetes; order Pseudonocardiales; family Pseudonocardiaceae; genus Kutzneria; species Kutzneria sp. NPDC051319. Next base: position 264,458 of record NZ_JBFBAM010000007.1, read on the forward strand.
GCCGACCTCTACAACCAGCCGATGAACCAGACCGAGCAGCAGTTGCGCCTGACCATCGAGGCCCTGCGCGAGCGCCAGGAGCACGAGCTGGTCAACAGCCGCGACTTCGGCCTGCTGCACAACGCCGACTTCAGCCAGCGCATCCACACCCGCTCCGGCGCGCCGACCCCGGACGACATGGACAACCTGCTGGCCACGGTGTGGAAGGAGCCGACGGTCTTCCTGGCCCACCCGCGCACCATCGCGGCGTTCGGCCAGGAGTGCAACCGGGCCGGCATCTACCCGGGCAACACCGACTTCGGCGGGCACCAGATGCCGTCGTGGCGCGGCATCCCCATCCTGCCGTGCAACAAGATCCCGATCACGGAGCAGCGCACCAGCTCGGTCATCCTGATGCGCACCGGCGACGAGCACAACCAGGGCGTCGTCGGCCTGCACCAGACCAGCCTGCCCGACGAGTACCAGCCGGGCCTGTCGGTGCGCTTCATGAACATCAACGAGAAGGCGATCATCTCCTACCTGGTGAGCGTCTACTACTCCGCCGCCGTGATGGTGCCGGACGCGCTGGGCATCCTCGAGGACGTCCAGCTCGGCGCCAACTGACGACTTCCCGGCCTCAGGCCGGGCCGGCCGCGGGCCCAC